>NZ_JBYCKR010000087.1:0-4676 GCF_057473505.1 Acidithiobacillus sp. TH-A35
AGCGCCCTCAACGAGCAAATTCGCGGTCTCGTCCAGGACCACCTGCCGCGCCTGCATCAGGAGACCGCCGCGCTGGTAAAGGCGCTGCGCCAGCCCGCCGCCCGAGGTCGCTGGGGCGAAATGCAGCTCAAGCGCGTCGTCGAAATGGCGGGCATGCTGGCTTATTGCGACTTCACTGAGCAGGAGAGCGTTGCCACCGATAACGGCCAGCAGCGCCCCGATCTCGTGGTACGACTACCCGGCGGCAAGCGCATCGTCGTCGATGCCAAGGCGCCTCTGAACGCCTACCTGGAGGCCATGGAAACGGAAGATGAACAAAAGCGTGCCCATTTTCTGCACAAGCATGCCAGCGAATTACGCACCCACATGACCCAGCTCAGCAAAAAATCCTACTGGGAACAGTTCCAGCCGACCCCGGAGTTCGTCGTCCTTTTTGTACCCGGCGAAGTGTTTTTCAGCGCCGCCCTCCAGGAAGATCCGTCGCTCATCGAATACGGGGTGGAGCAGAAGGTGATCGTCGCCAGCCCCACCACGCTCATCGCCCTGCTGCGGGCGGTGGCCTATGGCTGGCGGCAGGAGTCGTTGGCCGAGAACGCCCGGGCGATCAGCGACCTCGGGAAAGAGCTCTATGACCGCCTGAGCATCCTGGCAGGGCACTGGGCGCGGGTGGGCAAGGGACTGGGGCAGGCGGTGGAGGCCTACAACAACGCGACAGGATCGCTGGAAAGCCGGGTACTGGTCTCTGCGCGCAAATTCCGCGACCTCAAAGCCGCCCCGGAAAATAAAGAGATTCCCGGCATGGAACCCGTAGAGTCGGCTCCGCGCCTCCTTCAGGCCGAGGAACTCATCGGGCTAGGCACACCCGACCACCTCGAGAATCGGCGGTAGCTTACGCAAGCCCGCCCGGAGGCGGGAAACAAAAAACGTCAGGCGTTTTCCCGCCGCGTCTGTGCCTGCACCAGCGCCAATGGCAAACTGAAAGTGACCTTCTCCTCTACACCGGGCGTCTCTTTCGGAATCCTCGCACCCCAGCTCAGGAGGGTGTCGATAATCCCTTGCACCAGGCTTTCTGGCGCCGAGGCTCCGGCACTGATACCGATTTTCTCTACACCGTCAAACCATTCACGGTTTAACTGTTGGGCATCTTCAATAAGATGGGTCGGTGTCCCCAGCCGGGTACCCAATTCCGCTAAACGGCTGGAATTGGAGCTGTTCGGCGCACCCACCACCAGCAAAATATCCACGTCGGGTGCCAGCGATTTCACCGCATCCTGACGGTTCTGGGTCGCGTAACAAATGTCGTCCTTCTTCGGTCCTTCAATCAGCGGAAAACGCGCACGCAAGGCAACAATCACCTCAGCGGTATCGTCCATGCTCAGGGTCGTCTGGGTGATGTAAGCGAGCTTCTCCGGGTTGCGGGGCGCCAGGGTCGCCACATCGGCGACATTGGAGACCAGATACATCATGCCCTCCTCAACCTGACCCATGGTGCCCTCCACCTCCGGATGTCCGGCGTGACCGATGAGCACCATCTCCATGCCGTCCCGGCTGTATTTCTTGACCTCCATATGCACCTTGGTCACCAGTGGACAGGTGGCATCAAACACGCTCAGGCCCCGCGCCGCCGCATTCTGACGAACGGCAATGGGTACCCCATGGGCGCTGAAAATCACCGTCGCCGCGTCCGGCACTTCATCCAGCTCTTCGACGAAGATGGCACCACGAGCGCGCAGGTCTTCGACGACATGACGGTTATGAACGACCTCATGACGCACATAGATGGGCGCACCAAAAAGCTCCAGGGCGCGATCGACAATCTGAATCGCCCGATTGACCCCGGCGCAAAAACCACGCGGATTCGCTAACAAAATGTCCATGCTGAGATTCCCGAAATTAATCAGGTTCGATGGTCTATCCTGCCGCCCGCCCTGTCAACCACCGCAAGCTGACTATTCCGATGGGGGCTTCTGTGCGGGGCACGGGTGTAACCGCAGGTCTGAAGCGTAGTATCATGGGGTCGTCAATACCCGTCGGCGGCTCACTTTCTGCCGGAGACAGGGCTTATATCTCCGGCCGGTTTTTTAAGGCAGATCATTCCCATCTGAGGACTGAACTGATGCTCATCAACTGCGTAGTGTATAACGATGGCCGCAAACAAGCGGATATTCCTCTCGAAGAGATTTCGGTGCACTTACACCAGCCCGGTAACTTTGTCTGGGTGGCGCTGCAAGACGCCAGCGAAGAAGAATTGCGCGCCATGCAGAAGCAGTTCGGGCTGCATGAACTGGCTGTAGAGGATATCTTTAACGGGATGCAGCGGCCCAAGGTCGAGGAGTATGACGAGCACCTTTTTGTCTACCTGCAAGTGCCTGCCTACCATGGCGAGGAGGTGCATATCGGTCAGATCAGCATTTTTGTCGGACCCGATTTCGTGCTTTCGGTGCGCCAGAACTGCGAACAGACCTTGCTGGGGGTGCGCGAACGCGCGGAACGGGAACCGCATCTGCTCAAATATGGCTCTGTCTATGTGATGTATGCCCTTTCGGACGCCGTTGTGGATCTCTTCTTTCCCGTAGTAGATGTCCTGGATGATGAACTGGAACAACTGGAAACCGCCATGTTTCATAATCAGGAAACCCGCAAAAACATGGAGCGGCTCTACGATATTAAATACAAGGTCAACATGCTGCGTCACGCCCTCCTGCCCCTGGCCGATGGTTTCAGCAAACTCTACGGGGGCCGGGTTCCGGCGCTGGTGGGCGGTGCCGAAAACTACTTCCGTGATGTCCATGATCACATCATGCTGCTCAACAGCCAGTTGGATTCCATGCGCGACACCATTTCCACCGCCATTCAGGTGAATCTCTCCCTCATCACCATTGACCACGGGGAGGTCAACAAAAAACTCGCCGCCTGGGGTGCCATCCTGGTGCTCACCACCATTTTTACGGGTATCTGGGGCATGAACTTTAAGTACATGCCGGAATTACACTGGAAGTTCGGTTACCCGCTGGCTTTGCTCATCATGGCCAGTTGCGCCGTTTACCTTTATCGGCACTTCAAGAAGACGGGCTGGCTCTGACCGGGACGAATCAGAGATCGCCCCACAGCGCCTGGGCGACGGCGATAGCGGCGATGGCGGCGGTCTCCGCGCGCAGGATGCGCGGTCCCATGCGCAACAAGCGAAAGCCGTGGGCCTGCGCGGCGCCTACCTCCTCCGCTGCCAGCCCACCCTCGGGGCCACTGAGCAAGGTAATCTCCGGCCCCGGATGGTCCTTTAGGCTGACAAAACGTGCGCTGCCCTCCGGGTCCAAGACCAAGGGCGTCCCGCGCACGGCCCCCCAGGCCGCTTCCAGTGCCAGAGGCGGGGCCAACTCCGGAATCGTCGTGGCGCCACTTTGCTCACAGGCGGCAATAACCATGTCCCGCCAGCGCGCCAGACGCTTTCCCCCGCGAGCTTCACTCAATTGCACCATCCCGTGGCGGCAGGCCACCGGCTGAATCCGCTGCACCCCGAGTTCTACCGCCTTCTGTAAACTCCAGTCCCAGCGCTCCCCCCGGGTCAGGGGCAAAAAGACCTGAATAGCCAAGGGGGAGCGCGTCACCCGCGGGCAGCGCTCGACAACCTCCAGCATGGCCGCCCCCGAAGACACCCCGGCCAGAATGGCGCGATAGACAGCACCATCGCCGTTGAACAAGGTCAGCGGCTGCCCATTGCGCGCACGCAGCACCTTGAGCAGATGATGGCTGGGGCCTGCCGGGAGCAGAAAAGGTCCGCTTTCTGGAAGGTTCGAATCAGCGTATAAATGGATGCGCGGCATAGGTTACGACATTGAGCGGGAGAACATGGGTGGGATTATATCATCGTGACGCTGGCGTGGGTGACGCATGATCAAAGACTCCGATTGCCGGCGCCCCCCGGTCTGGCAGACGCGGCCCGGCCTGGTCCCCGCCTGGATCTACAATCAGGCCCTCATTCTGCAGCACGCCGCCACTGGCCCCGTTTTCATCCCCCTGCGCTACGTCTCGATCATGGCCATCCTGCTGGAGCGGGAATGGGTGTTCTGCGACTACATCGGCGGACGGGTCGCCGTGAGCGTCTGGCACCACTTCGATCCCCGGTCCCGGGAAGACCTGCATGAGGGTGTGACTTGCCAGATGGATCTTTTCAGCCCGGAAGGAGAAGAGATACTGCGGCGCATGCCCATGGAATTTCATCAGGCCTTGAACAACGCCATCAAAAAGTCCGCCGAAAAAAGGCGGCGCCCCGCCCAGGTGATCGCGCTGGATGTCCAGCCCCGGCTGGCCCCAGACCCGGGACCAGAGACTTAAGACGCACACCGGAGACCCCGTCTATGACACCGGCAATCGATCAGCAACCGCGTTCCATACGCGCCACCCTCGACCCGCAATTGCATCCAAGTTGGGTGCGCCGGCTCGAAGCGCCCGCCGAGTTCCCAAATGCGGCCCTTTGATTTATCCTAAAAAGGATTACGTCCCCCACTGAATCCGTCACTGAAGGAAAAGAATCGCATGGCCTCCATAGGTAATCTCGCACTGTCCCTGCTTCCCGTCACTGAATCTGCGGCCCGCGCCGCCAGCGGTTGGATCGGCCGGGGTGAAAAGGAACTCGGCGATGGTGCCGCAGTGGACGCCATGCGTGCCGCCATCGCCCA
>NZ_JBYCKR010000088.1:0-2810 GCF_057473505.1 Acidithiobacillus sp. TH-A35
TGCGGGTGGCAGAGCGTTGTCAGTTTTCTTTAGATAGTCTCGTTTATCGCTACCCCGATGGCACTTGTCCCGCAGGCCAGCAGCGGGATGATTATCTTGCCGAACTGGCTAGGCAAGGCCTGCAACGGCGTTATCCCGAAGGCATTGCCGCGGCGGTCGCTGCGCAAATGGAGGAGGAACTGGCACTGGTGCGGGAACTGGATTACGCCGGCTATTTCCTGACCGTCCACGATATCGTTCGGTTCGCCAAGGGGCGCGGTATCCTCTGCCAGGGCCGGGGCTCGGCGGCCAATTCGGTCATTTGCTATGCCCTCGGCATTACGGAAGTCGATCCCAGCCGGATGCAACTGCTTTTCGCGCGCTTCATTTCCCGCGACCGCCGCGAGCCGCCGGATATTGACGTGGATTTCGAGCATGAGCGCCGCGAAGAAGTCATCCAGTACGTGTTTCAGCACTACGGGCGGGACCATGCCGCGCTGACCGCCACCATCATCCACTACCGGCCGCGCAGCGCCATGCGCGATGCCGCCCGTGCCCTCGGTTTTGCGCCGGTCGAGATTCAGCGCCTCACCCAAGGTCTGGCCTGGTGGGATGGTCACCAGATTCGCCCGGAGCGTTTGCAGGAGCAGGGCTTCGACCCCACCAGCCCGACCATCCAGTGCCTGATCACCGTGGTCAATGCACTGGTCGGCTTCCCGCGTCATCTCTCCCAGCATGTCGGCGGTATGGTGCTCTCTGCGACTCCCCTCAATGCCCTGGTACCCATCGAACCCGCCGCCATGGCAGAGCGCACGGTGATTCAGTGGGACAAGGACGATCTCGACGTCCTTGGTATCCTCAAGGTCGATATACTCGCGCTGGGGATGCTGAGTGTGCTCCGCCGCGCCCTGAGCCTACTGCATCTGACCCTGGCCGATATTCCCGCCGAAGACCCGGCTACCTACGCCATGCTCCAGCGCGGTGAGAGCCTGGGCGTCTTTCAGGTGGAATCGCGGGCGCAGATGAGCATGTTGCCGCGCCTCAAACCCCGCTGTTTTTACGATCTGGTGATCGAAGTCGCCATCATCCGCCCCGGCCCTATCCAGGGCGATATGGTGCATCCCTATCTGCGCCGCCGCCAGGGGCTGGAGCCGGTGCGCTATCCCGGCCCGGAAGTAAAAAAAGTGTTGGAGCGCACCCTGGGAATCCCTATTTTTCAGGAGCAGGTGATGCAGATCGCCATCGAGGCCGCCGGTTTCAGTGGCGACGAGGCCGATGGCCTGCGCCGGGCCATGGCGGCCTGGCGACGTAAGGGGCATCTTGGCCCTTACAGCGACCGCCTCATCAGTGGCCTCCGTCAACATGGTTATTCCGAGGCCTTCGCCCAGCGCCTTTGCCGACAGATTCAAGGTTTCGCTGAATATGGTTTTCCCGAATCCCATGCCGCGAGCTTTGCCCTGCTGGTTTACGCCTCTGCCTGGATCAAGTGCCACCATCCGGCCATATTCACCGCCGCGCTGTTGAACAGCCAGCCCATGGGTTTTTATGCCCCCGCCCAGATTGTGCAGGAGGCCCGCCGCCGTGGCGTTGAGGTATTGTCCGTGGATATCTGCCACAGCGACTGGGACTGTAAGGTGCAGGATGGCGTGCTGCGTCTGGGGCTTTGTCTGATCAAAGGCCTGTCTCCCAAAGAGGCAGAAAAACTCCTGCATTGGCGAGCGCAGGGCGGTGCACTGCACAGCGAAGTACTTCGTCATAGCCTTGACCTGTCCGCCATCACCTTGGACAGACTGGCACGTGCAGGGGCTTTGTCCAGCATGCAGGGGGACCGTCATCAGGCCCTGTGGGCGGTGCAGGGCAGTCTGCCCGCACCCACTGTATTGCCAATGCCGGTCGTACCGGAGCAGGCACCCGCCCTCCCCGTCGAAACGTCTGCCGCCGCCTGTGTTGCCGACTATCAGCAACTGGGTCTGAGCCTCGGTCCCCATCCCCTGCATTTTCTGCGCACGCGGCTCGGCCAAAGTGGCTATCGCAGTATCGCCGAGGTGCGCATGCAGCACCACGGCCGCCCGGATCGTCTCGCCGGTCTGGTCACCCACCGGCAGCGTCCCGGTACAGCCCACGGTACGGTATTCCTGACCCTGGAAGACGAGTCCGGTATGATCAATGTCATCGTCTGGCCGCAAAGGGTCGAAGGCTGGCGGCGACCGCTGCTGCAGGGCCGCCTGCTGGGTATCGGCGGCCGGCTGGAGCGCCAGGGTGCCAGTCTTCATTTTATCGCTGACGCCATGGAGGACCTCAGTCCCTGGCTGGGTACACTGAGTACATGCTCCCGGGATTTTCATTAGTCCCGCTACCATAATCAGCGGGGGCGCTCCGGCATCATTTATTCTGATGGGAAACAAAGGGTGGATACACGGTCTCTCTGATCAGGGCGGCTTTACCAGGACGGGGTCGTCTGGCTTTTACCATGGGCACCGGTTTAGAATCCCAGCATGTTGTTGTTACATCCCACCAAAACATAAGGACAGCATTCACTCATGGAGAAAAAATCCATCGCGTTGGCCGCAGGCCTTCTTATCATCGGAGGCCTTACCGGCGCCGTCGTGGAACGTTTTGCGGTAATGCCCGATATGGGAGCGGGAGTCAGCCTCGGCGCTGCGGCAAGCTTGCTGGAATCCGTGACCCATGGGCAGGCCAAGGCCGAGAAGGTGTTCCCGGGCCCCGGTGGATTAACGGGGATCGAAGCGACTCTGCAGGGACATCCGACCGTTGCCTTTGCCACCGCGGATGGCAAATATCTGGTTGCCGGCCCGGTCCTGAATACGCAA
>NZ_JBYCKR010000089.1:0-11244 GCF_057473505.1 Acidithiobacillus sp. TH-A35
GCGCTGAAACCCCTATGAATGCTGGGGCGGCGTTACGAAATTGACGATTTTTGCCGATGAACTGTCGAACTCGGGTGGCCAAGTGGAGATTCCTGGATGCCATACTCGTCATCCTAAAAAAATATCGGCAGAAAAGCTCCAGACATAACAGCTGGAACCTTTCTGCCGAAAATTACAAGCAACTGTAAGTCTAGAAGTTTACCGCAATACTTCCATATACCGTCAGCGGAGCGCCGGGCAATGCCAGCATCTGCCCAGCCGAGTTTCCACCCAGAAGCCCGCCGGCCGTGATGTACTGGAACTCGTTATAGCGATTATTCGCAAGATTGAGGACATCGACACTCAGCTTGATATCCTTCAAACCCGGAATACTCCCACGCGTGGGGATGGTGCTGTCAAAACCCAGATTCACCGTACCATAGCCCGGCATTTTCTGCCGGCTCGGCGCAGTCGTATTGTTATTGAAGACATTTTGTGCGCCGGTGTACTGATACCAGATCCGCGGCTCCAGTAACACGCCCGAGAGATAGTAGCTGTACGCCGTGCCGATATTAAAGGTGCTGCTCGGCACGTTGGATACCGGCATCCCGTCATAACTGACGCCGCCAGTCACGTAATGAGCGAAGGTCGCCTTCTCGAAATTGAGATTGGCAAAGACGTGCAGGTTGTAAATCGGGTCATCTTCCAGTGCCATATTGACACCCTGATAGATGGAATCACCATTCGCGTCACCCAGATAATTGCCATTGGCATCGTAGAACGGAATATACTGGTTGGTATAGTGCAGATGGTAAAAGCTCGCTAGCAGAAAGAAATTATGCAGGTAAGTGGCATCCTTGAAATGAATCTTTATGCCCGCATTATAATCGGCGCTTTTTTCCAGACTATAAATCGGTGGGGTGCTTTGATACAGACCACCGCCCCCGCCCACCTGCGGCTCCTTGTATGCCTGCGCGTAGCTGGCAAACACTGCCAGCCATTTGATCGGCTGCCAATTGAAATCCACCGAGGGCTCCACCTTGGTAAAGCTGTTGCTGGCGGCCGGGAGCACACCCTGATTATTCTGCGGATACAGGGCATAAGCCGCGGCGAAATCCGATTGCGCGGCAGGCGTGTAACGCGTCTGATAATTGATGAAACGCACACCTGGCGTGATATGCAGGTTTTTCATCGGACTGATCCGATCCTGGATGAACGCGGCAAGATCCGTCTGGTCAAAATAGTCGCTGCGGTAATGCGCATTGGGCACAGACGCCGAGCCGTAGTACGGCGGGTTGGTATTGTAAAAGGCATTCCGCGAGTTGTACCGGCTGTTCAGAAAGAATCCACCCACGTTCACATCGTTATAGGGCAAGGCCACCGAAAACCAGAGCTTGTCGCCGTACACATCGGTATGGGGATTATTGTACTCGTAGAGATTCTTCGGATTGGACAATCCGTAGTTGTTATAGTGGAAATGCAGACGGTGGCCGTTGCGATACCAGAGCGTGTTATGCAGACCCACCATGCTGTCCAGTGCAAGGTTCAATTTGCTATAGACCAGCCAGGTGGTATTGCCGTCCCGTTTGAACCAGACATTTTCCGGCAGCGAGGAATAATACCCTGACGTCGCCTGGCTATACAGCGGCGAGTTCGGCGTACCATCCATGGTCACACCAGCAATGGGGTTGAGGGGGATGGATACCGGCCGGTAACCAGAACCTTTCGCGAGGTAGGCACCCATTGAAAAGTCACCGTTGCTGAAGGTCTTGCGGGTTTTCAGGAACCAGGCGTAGTTATAACTGGGGTTGGCGAAACCATCCGGGGTTTGCCGGTAGCTGTTGCCGGAACCGGAGCCACCCGCCAGAATGGTGGACCAGCCGTCTATGCTCCCGGTGCGCACGTTGAAGACGATATTTTTAGTATTGTAGCTGCCGTAACTCATCTTGATCGAGGCGCCAGCCGTTTTGGTGGGTTGCAAGGGGACAAAATCAATCTGGCCGCCGATGTTGTTATACCAGCGATCCACCGGGTTACCGGGACCATAGGTGACACCTATACCCTGCAGAATGCCGTTCTGCGGAACCTGCGGACTCTCCCAGAGGCCACTGGAGGGATTCACCATGGGAACGCCGTCAAAGGTGACAGAGAGGCTGCCGTTGTCAATCTGGCCACCGGAGAAACCGCCCCAACCCTGCTTGATCCCGTTCACGCTGATAGAGGTCTTGGTAGAGCCGGTGTATCCATAGCTGGAGACGCTGACGCCCGGCGCATAAGACAACGCCTGCGCGCTGCCGCCTACCGGACCAGCAGCTGCTAATTCATGCTTGTCCAGCACCTTCACCGATTGACCGGAATTAAAACGGTGTTGTTGGGTAAGGGACTGTGCCTCACTGCTCCCAAGGTAAGAACTTCACTGTGCAGCGGCATTGACCTGACCGACGTCGACGGCAGCATGGTCGGCGCTTACCGTGCTAGCAGTGACGCCATCAGCCAGGGCAAGCGCGCTCGACAGCATCATCCCGGATGCCATGAGCGCAACGATGATTGGACGTAAATTCGCGGTGTTACGCATGGTTAAAACACTCCCTGTTATGATCGGTATCCCAAAAGAATCTTTGGGCTTTTCAAAGAGGGAGTATCATAACCACCAAATGTGACGACAATGCGACAGATTAATGACTTTTTTATGACATTTTGAGGGGCATTACCGGCAGTGACAACCAATATCTTTTTGGAAGATGGATCATACGGGAGATGAGGCGATGTCCCTCGGGTTTATCCGTCCCCCTTGCGCCTCGGGGTGAGATAAACCCAGACCGCCAGAAAAAGGAACGCGATGGCGTAGATATTGGTGGTACCCAGGACATCGCCCTTGTTCGCCGTGGCGCCCGGCAGAAACGGTGCACCCCAGCCTTCTGCCGTGGTCCAGACGCCAATGCTGTAGGCAATACCAACGGGGATGACCCAGCGCAGACCACGGCCGATGATAAGGTAGAAAGCGATCACACTTTCTATGATCGCGGCAAAATAGCCAAAGAACACCGGCCCGGCCCAGGTGATGATCGTGATAAAAAAGCTGATATAGGCCGCGATCCAAGCCGGCTCGCCCGGCAGGGCCTGCTGCAGGTAGGTGACGGCATGGGTGAGAAAATAGGGCTGCCATTTCCAGAAGGCATCGACGGCCCAGAGTATGCCGAACAAAACCCGCGCGGTGTGTATGGCCGGCGCGTAAATAGGACGATGCGGTGCTTTGCTGAGGCTCAGGCCTTCCCAGCTTCGCGTCCAGACCACGAAAAGGAAGCAGAGCGCATAAATGATGGCGGTGCCAGGATCAGTCGCGCCCTGGGTGTAGGGGCCGCCAAAACCGCCAACGGTACTCCATAGCCAGAGGTTATAAATCACGCCCACCCAGGCCAGCAGTGGCAGGCCGATACCGGTAATGAGGGAGATGGCAAGAATGGCGTCGAGCGCTATAGTCGCATATGCCACATGCTGCGCACCCAGTTGCTGGACCAGTTCCGCCGTCCAGTGACCGTAGCTGGCGATCCAGGCGGGTTGTCCGGACACCCAGTCGGCACTGAAGCTGCTGAGAAAGTGCGTGCTGTAGGCGGGGTCGAGTTGCAACCAGGTATTGATCAGCCAGATCAGACCGAAAAGGATACGGACGGCACCGAACGCCTGTTTACGACGCAGTTCCAAGGGATGGGGTGTTTTCATCATGCCTCTGATTGTGTCATTAATAACGCGGACATTCTTCAGGAAATCGACAGGAAGGTCAAAGGTCAGGAAATATTTTTATTTAGAACAAACACCATGAAAATACTGATCATTGAAGATGAGCCAAAAACCGCCGCCTTTTTGAAAAAAGGTTTTACGGAGGAAGGGGATGTCGTAGATATCGCCAGTAATGGTATAGACGGACAACACTTGGCGGCGACAGGGGATTATGACGTCATCGTGCTGGATGTCATGCTGCCGCAGCGGGATGGCTGGTGGGTGTTGCAGGAAATCCGCAAGCGGCGGGCCGAGCAGCCCGTCATCCTGCTGACGGCGCTGGACGCAATCTCCCAACGGGTAAAGGGTCTGCAGCTCGGCGCCGATGATTATCTGGTCAAGCCCTTTGCCTTTTCTGAACTGCTGGCGCGGGTGCACAACATCCTGCGCCGCTGTAACGTGCGCTCCGAGGACATGCTCCATTGCGCGGATCTGGAGATCGATCTGCTGCGGCATAAGGTCTGGCGCGCGGGAGATACCATCGGTCTTGCCCCTCAGGAATATCGGCTGTTGGCCTATTTGATGCGCTTTCCCGGCGAAGTGCTGACCCGTACGCGAATCGCCGAGCAGGTCTGGGATATGAATTTTGACGGCGACAGCAATGTGGTGGATGTCGCGATCCGTCGGCTGCGCAGAAAGGTCGACGACCCCTATTCCGGCAAGCTGATTCATACCTTGCGAGGGGTAGGTTATGTCCTTGAAACACGCGATTGAGACCCTCCGCCGCGTTACCAGTTCGATAGCTGTACGCCTGACGTTGTGGTATGCGTTGCTCAGCGTTTTATTGATTGCCGCCGCTGGCAGTGCCTTGTATTGGGTACTTGCGGAGCAATTAAGGCAGGTCGACAGCCAGATTTTGGCCAGCAAGATCAATGCAGTGCATAGCGCACTGAGTCGGCATGCCGGGAATGCCGAGGCGTTACGACACGAAACGCAATTGGAGGCGAGTACGATTCGCGGCGTATTTATCTGGGTCAGCCGCCCCCCTGCCGGCATTATTTCCCGCGGTCGTGGCTTCAATCCGCTTCTGGATAGTCCATGACCATTCACGAAATCACCCAATACTCTGAAAGAAAAGGAGTGGAAATGGAAAATACACGACCACGATCATTATCTGGTCATGGCACAACGTCTTGCAGGTAATCCGCCCACAACGATTTATGTCGCCATCAGCACCACGCAGAATGCGCAATTTTTGGCTATTTATCGGCAGGTGCTGCTGCTGGCGACCACCCTCGTCCTGCTGGCGGCGGTGGCGGCGGGCTATCTGATTGCCCGGCGGGCTATGCGGCCGGTCGCACGGTTGGCGCAGATTATCGATGAGCTGGGTGCCGGGCAGTTGCATCGGCGCGTTGCGGACGAACATTGGCCTGGCGAACTGCGTACTCTGGCGGCTAACTTTGACCGCCTGCTGGGTCGGCTGGAGACCTCCTTCAACCGTATCTCGCGATTCTCCGCAGATATCGCCCATGAACTGCGCACTCCCCTGCATATCCTGCGCGGCGAGGCGGAAATCGCACTTTCCAGAAACCGCAGTCCGGCGGACTATCAGACGTGTATCGAGTCGGCTATGGATGAATACGGACGGCTTTCGCGCATGGTGGACTCCCTCCTCTTTCTCGCCCGCGCGGAGCAGCCAGATGCCCAGCTCGACACACCGTTGCTGGACAGCCGGGAAGAAGTAGCGGCAGTCTGCGCCTTTTATCAGGCGATGGCCGACGAGTTGGGGGTTGCGCTGGTCAACAGGGCCAGTGGGTCAGTGGCGGCGAATCCCGGACTGTTGCGGCGCGCACTGGGCAATCTGCTCGGCAACGCGCTGCGCCATACCCCTGCGGGCGGGCAGGTCAGTATCCGAACCGCCATTCAGCCATCGCTACTGCAGATCATCGTCAGCGATAGCGGTTCCGGGATAGCGCCAGAGGACCTGCCGCATGTATTTGACCGCTTTTATTGCGCGGATGCGGCGCGCCTGCGTCAGGGTCAGGGCACCGGGCTGGGGCTCGCCATCGTGCGGTCCATTATGCAGTTGCACGGCGGCGAGGTCGCACTGCAGAGTGAATTGGGGATGGGCACCACCGTCACTTTATCTTTCCCAATTATCGCGACAGAAACTCTGGCATCGCACTAAAGATGACGAATTCGTCAGGTTGCGGTCACCTTCTGGTTTCCTGCTTTTGCGATGATGCGCCAATGGCCGCAGCAGTTATGGCGGTATTTATCCTATGCGGAGTTAAAATTGTAGTGGTCGATTATCGGAACCCCCCAGAAAAGCACCGAAATAATCCCGCGTTTTTAACCATAAAGGTCCGTGCATGACGCACAAAGCCGCGACACGGCGGATAGCGACTGCGCTCGGAATCGGCGCCTGTCTGCTCTCGGGTACCGCCTCGGCGGACGATCTGACTTTACAGAGTGCCATTCAGCGCGCGCTGGTCAATCAGGCGGTGGTACAGCAGGCGCAGCATATGATCGCGGAGCGCCAGGATCAGGGTCACGCGGCCCATGCCGATCTGCTGCCCGCCCTCTCGGTGAGTACCGGGGGCGTCTGGACCCAAACCCAGAACGGCCAGCCGCGCTTTGTCAGTGCCAATGGCGCGCGGGAGCTGATCGGACAGGTTCGCCTGCAGATCCCACTGTATACGCCGCAAGCCTATGCCTTATCGGCGCTGGCACGCGACCGCTCGGCCATCGCCCGTTACCGGCTGCAGCAGACACGGCTTGCGGTCGCCGCGCAGGTGACCATGGCTTATTACCAGATGGCGCTGGACGATAACGAACTGGCCGTGTGGCGCAAGGCGCTGGCGACCGCGCGCCAGATGCTCACGGCGACGCAGGAAGGATACCAGGCGGGGACCCGCTCGCGCCTGGATCTGAGTCAGTCCAAATTGACCCTGGTGCGTATCCGGATGGGACTCGATCAAGCGCGGCCGCAGGCGCAGGCGGCGCGTCAGGTGCTCGCACTGCAGACGGGCTATGGGATGGCGGCGCTGCCTGCACTGGCACCCGTTGCCGCCCCACTCACTGCTTTGCCAGGGTCAAACATGCTCCGCCAGCAAGCCGACCGATCGCAGCCACTGTTGCGCGTCGCCGATGGCGAAATTCAATCGGCGCGATCGCTGTTGCACTATCGGCAGGCGGCGCGGCTGCCGATCATCGCCGCCACCGGCGCCTATGGGTTGGACACCTCGATGCTACCGCAAAGCCAGCAGTTGGGCTGGCAGGCGATCCTTAGCCTGCAGGTGCCCATTTTTGGCTTTGGCCGCAACCGAGATCGGGTCGCCGCGGCGCAGGAGCAGGTGGCCGCCATGCAGGCCGCCAAGGCGGCGCTGCAACTGCAGATTCGCAGTCGTCTGGCCGCCGATTATGGGGCAGCACAGGCGGCAGCAAACGCCTTGCAGGATGCGCAGACGCTGGCACAGACCGCACGGACGGTCTATACCATGACCCGCAAGGGCTATCTCGCCGGTGCGGAAAGCGCACTGGCGTTACAACAAGCGGAGAATGGCTGGGTGCAGGCCCAGTTGCAAAGCGCGGGCGCCGCCATCCGCGCCCGCCTGACACGTGCGCAACTGACATTGGATAGTGGCTTGTTGCCAGATCAAAGGAAGCTGTCATGACCCCCCGCAAACGCTCAATGATCCACATTTCTCCACGCTGGTCCGCCGTTATAGGCCTCACTACCCTGTTCTGGCTGACCGGCATGAGCGCGGCTTGGGCACTGCCGGTACGCGTGGCCGTTGTCGCCTCCGCGCCGGCCCAACAGGAGAACACCGTACTCGCCACCGTCGAGAGCAACGGTCAAGTGACCCTGACCGCCGCGGTGACCGGCCGGGTGCTCGGCCCGCTGCTGCCTGCCGGACAAGTCCCTGCTGGCGCTCTGGTGGCGCATATCGCGCCGCCTGGCCTGCGGGCGACCATCAGTGCCGCCCAGGCGCGGGCCGCTTTCAGCCGCAGCCAGTGGTTCCGTAACCGGAAACTCTATGCCGATGGTGTCCTCTCCCGGCAGGATGTGGAGCAGGCGAAACTAGCGCTGGACGAATCCCGGTCCGCCCTCCGCGTCTTGCAGGCGCAATCCAACGAGCAACAACTGACCGCCCCCTTCGCCGGGAGCCTGCATTATCTGGTGCCAGCCGGCGCGGTGGTCAACGCCGGCCAGCCCATCGCCACCCTCGCCGGCCGCGGAGCGCCCTGGGCGCACGCCTACGTCACGCCTGCCGTGGCGCAAGGGCTGCGGATGGGAACAGTGGTAGGGCTTGATGGCAGTAGCTGGCGGGGGCATGGCAAGATTCGCTCCGTCGGGCAAAGCGCGCGGCATCTGGGTCTGGTGTCCGTCTACATCGACCTGCCCGCGCGCAGCCCGCTACTGCCGGGTGAATGGCTGCAAGTAAGACTGCCCGCACCAGGGGCGGATGCCTTCGTCTTACCGACCGCCAGCATCGTCATGCGTGGTGCCCGCGCCGAGGTATTCGCTGTTCGCCACGGGCGGGCGGTCGTGATACCCGTCCGCATCGTCGCCAGCCGTGGCGATCGCACCTGGGTCAGCGGTGATCTCCGGGTCGGGGAACTCGTCGTACGCTCCGGCAACGCCCGCCTCATCGCCGGCACCCCCGTGCAGGTCCAGAAGCCATGAAGCGTTATCTGGAGTTCCTCTGGGAAAATCGCTTCAGCGTCATCCTCGCCGCCCTGTTTTTGCTGGCGGCCGGCTGGTTCGCCTTAAAAAGCCTGCCGGAAAGCGTGTTTCCCAATGTCGATTTCCCGCGCGTGGCGGTGCTGGTCAACGACGGCAGCCTGCCGGTCAAGTTCATGGAGGTCGAGATCACCCGACCGCTGGAGGCACTAGCCAAGGGTCAGCCGGGCGTCCGGCTGGTGCGCTCGCAAACTGGTAACGGGCTGACCAAGCTCAATGTCTACTTCAATCCCGGCATCAATCCGCAGACCGCTTATCTCATGCTGCAGGCCCGCCTCTCGCAGGTTCGCTTACCCGTCGGCGCGCAGATGCGGGTGACGCGCATGGCACCTTACACCTACCCCTTCGCCGAGTATGCGCTGGTGTCCAATCGGCAGGACAGCTCGGCGATGATGCCGACTTTCGCCTTCCAGGTTCGCCCTGCCCTGCTGGCGATTCCCGGCGTCTACCAGGTGCAGGGCACCGGCCGCGGCTGGCCGCAGGTGCATATCGATCTGAACCCGGTGCGCCTGGCGCAATATCACCTGACGGCACAGCAGGTGATCGACACCCTCCGCCTCGCCCAGGGGCCATTTTTCTCCGGCATTCTGCACGCCTATCACCAGCAATTTATCGTCGCCACGACACCACGGCCGGCGGACACGGCGCATCTGGCCACCCTGACCCTGCCCCTCGGCCCGGCCAATGCCGAAGGCATCCGCGCCCCGCTGGCGTTGGGCGCACTGGGACAGGTGCGGGTCGGTCCGCCGCCCTTACTCACCGATGCCGCCGTTCCCGGCTACCGCCATGCCCTGATCATCGACGTACTCTCCCAATCGAGAGCCAACGATGTGAATGTCGCCCGTGCCGTGCAGAGCCGACTGGCGGCATTGCGGGCGCACCTGCCACCCGGTGTACAACTGGTGCCGATCTATGACTTGAGCCATCTGATCAGCAGCAGCCTGCGCGATGTCTGGATCGCCCTCGGGCTCGGCAGTCTGATAGCCTGGCTGGTGGTCCTGGCGTTTTTGGGTCGTTTCGACGGGGCAGTGGCGACCCTGGTAGTGGTGCCACTGGCGCTGGCGGCCACTTTTCTGGTGCTGCATGCGCTGGGCTACGGGCTCAACATCATGACGCTCGGCGGCTTGACAGCGGCGATTGGCGCGCTGGTGGATCATGCCATCGTGGTGGTCGAACGCGGACTCCACGGCCTGCACGGCGACCGCACCTCACGACGACGGTTAGCCTTGCGCCGCGCCGCCGAAATTCTGCCGCTGATGACCCTGGCCACCCTCACCTCCTGCCTGATCTTTCTGCCGCTGATTTTTTTGTCCGGCACGCTGGGGCTCCTGTTCCGGCATATGGCGCTGGCCATCGTCATTGCGCTGCTGACTTCGCAAATCGTCGCCCTGCTGGTGACGCCGGTGCTGGCCGCCTGGCTCGCCGGGCGCCCGCATCAGAACCGACGAAATGGCGCTGAGCGCTGGTTACGCCGACATTTCAGCCGCTGGCTGATTTTCGGCATGCGCCGCCCGTGGTGGGCTATTCCGGTAGTCCTGCTCCTCGCGGTCGCGGGATGGCTGACGCTGACCACCTTGCCCACCGCCTTCCTGCCCCATTGGGACGAGGGCGTAATCTCGGTGCCCTTCCGCACCCCCGTCGGCAGCAGCGTGGCGGAAACCACCCGCGTGGGGCGCGATTTCATGCGGGTGGCGTTGGAGAATCCCAATGTGGAGCGGGCATCGCTGATGGTCGGGCGCGGCTTCCAGTTCCTCCATGCACCGGCCAACAAGGGGGCCATCGCCATCGTCCTCAAACCCAATCACGCGCAGAGCACCGAGGCAGTGATGCGCACGTTGCATGTACAGTTCCGTCAGATGGCTCCAAATCTGCTATCCTTGACGCTCCACCAAACGATGATCGTACGCCTGGGTAATCTCTCGGGTGCCCACGCGCCGCTGGTGGTTTATCTCTTCGGCTCGGATTCCGCCACACTGCGTGCACAGGGCGCGCGTCTGGCGGCGGCATTGCGCCAGAGCCATTCCTTTGAGTCCGTGAACTTCAAGTCACCCTCTGCTGGTCCGGAGTTGGAGATTACCCCGTCACCACTGGCCCCGATCTATGGCATTACCCCACCGGAGCTCGCCGGCCAGGTCAAAGCGCGTTTCTGGGGGCGGCAGGCAGGCTTCCTCCTGCACGGCGAGCAGATTCTGCCGATTCGCGTCAGCCTCGCCGGCCACGATTTCACCCCACGCGAGATGGACGCCCTCCCCATTCGCTTGCCGGACGGAAGCTTTACTCCGCTGGCGAGCATCGCTAGCGTTCATGTGCAGGGCGCGATACCCTTCGTGACCCATCAGAATCTGGTGCCTGACGCCTACGTCTGGCTGCAGCCGAAGCCCGGTGAGGGACTGGCGCAGGCCGCCGTCAAGGCACGCACGGTGGTAGCGGGCCTGCATCTGCCGACGAACGTGACGACCCTGCTCGGCGGCTACTATCGCCAGCAGTCGCAGAGCTTTCAGCAGATGGCGCTGATACTGGGCGGCGCGCTGGCCTTGCTCCTGATCTTGCTCGGCTTTCAGTTCAGCAGTCAGCGCGCCGCCATCTCCGCACTGCTGGCCATTGCGCTAGCGGCACCGGGGGCGCTGCTGGCGCTGCTGCTGCTCGGCATCGATCTCGATAGCACCGCCTTTCTCGGCGTGCTGCTGGTTTTTGCCATTGCCGTCAATAATGTGATCCTGATTTTTGCGCGCGCCCGGCAACTCGGTGGTCCGCAACCGCGCCCCGCAGTGGTCGCCCTCGCCGCCCGCCAGCGCCTGCGC
>NZ_JBYCKR010000090.1:0-3097 GCF_057473505.1 Acidithiobacillus sp. TH-A35
GGCGACGAGCGCGGCACGGCCTTTGGCTGGTACAACCTGGCCACCGGCATCAGTGCGATCCCTGCGGGATTATTGTTCGGCTGGATATGGGAAGAGGCCGGCGCCCCTTATGCCTTCGGTTTTTCCGCCTGTATCGCCATCGCCGCCACCACACTCCTCACCACCTGGGTCTACCGCGGCACCCCTTGGCGGCTGTCTTGAATGCCCGCAGTCTCTGCCTGCGGATTGCCGGAATGGCTCCGGAACGGCACAATACAAACAATACCCGCGCGGGCTAAGCCACGCGGGCGCCATTTCCCGGCACGGATCAGCGGCGGGCTTTCCGTTGCCCTCACGTCCGGCCCGAGCCCAGCACAGGAGGCTCCATCTTGGATTTACGTAGCGAACTGGAAAAAATCGGTGAACGCGCCCGCAGCGCCCAGCGCCGGTTGCAAAGCGCGGACAGCGCCGCCAAAGACAGCGCCCTGCGCTCCATGGCGGAATTTTTGCGCCGCGACGCCGACAATCTGCAACGCGCCAACCGCAAAGATTTACGCAGCGCCGAAGAAGCGGGTAAAGATGATGCTTTCATTGATCGCCTGCGTCTGGACGAAGCCCGTATCGAAGCCATGGCCAAAGGCCTCGAAGAAATAGCCGCCCTGCCCGACCCCGTGGGCGAGATCACCGACCTGCGTTACCGCCCCAGCGGCATCCAGGTGGGACATATGCGTGCGCCTCTCGGCGTGATCGCCATGATCTACGAATCGCGCCCCAACGTCACCGCCGATGCCGCCGGCCTCTGCGTCAAATCGGGTAACGCCGTCATCCTGCGTGGCGGTTCCGAGTCCCTGCACAGCAACCTGGCCATCGCCGAGCGCCTGCGCGCTGCCCTCGGCAAGGCCAACCTGCCCCTGGATCTGGTGCAGTACGTCAACACCGCTGAGCGCGAAGCCGTGGGTATCCTGATCAGCATGGATCGCCATGTGGATGTGGTGATTCCCCGCGGTGGCAAGGGCCTTATCGCCCGCATCAAGGCCGAAGCCACCGTACCCGTGATCATGCATCTGGATGGCAACTGCCATGTATATGTGGACGCCGACGCCGATCCCCGCAAGGCGCTCAAAGTGGTCGTCAATTCCAAAACCCAGCGGCTCGGCACCTGCAATACGGCAGAGGGCCTGCTCATTCATCAGGAACGGATGGATGACCTGCTCGGCCCCATCGCCGCAGCTTTACAGGAGAAGGGGATCGAGATTCGCGCCTGCGAACGCGGCCTGCCCCGCATCCCCGGTGCCATCGCCGCCACCGCAGAGGACTACGCCACCGAGTACCTGGGGCCGATCATTTCCGTCAAAGTGGTGGACGATCTCGACGCCGCGATGGAGCACATCCACCGTTACGGCTCCCAGCATACCGAGTCCATCATCACCGAAAATTACACCCACGCCCGCCGCTTTCTGCGCGAGGTGGATGCCAGTTCCGTCATGGTCAATGCCTCCACCCGCTTTGCCGACGGCTTTGAATACGGTCTGGGTGCAGAGATCGGCATCTCCACCAACCGCCTGCATGTACGCGGGCCGGTAGGACTGGAAGGCCTGACCCTGCAGAAATGGATCGTCCTGGGAGATGGCCATATCCGCTCCTGACGCGCCTTCGACGGCATTACAGGTCTTGTTGACGGCGGTGGCCGATGGAGTGCCCCATGCCTGGCCTGCCGATAATCCAGGCGGGCTTCAGTCTGCGCTGCTGGCGGAGGCCGGCGAATGGGGCTTCCCCCTGTATGCGCGGGATGGCGGCGTGCACCTGGAATATCCCGCCGCGCCCCTCTCCGCCCAGGAAATTGCCGACATCGGCGGCATCGACCCGGCGCATATCCACCTGCCACTGTGCTGCGCCTCGACCAATACCGAAGTGTTGCAGGATACCCGCGTCGACGTCTGCCTGAGCGAGAGCCAGTGGGCCGGGCGCGGGCGGCGCGGGCGCCAGTGGTCTTCACCTTTCGGGCGCCATCTCTACCTGAGTTATGGTTGGACTCAGCACAGCCCGGTCAATGCGGCACTAACCATCGTTGCCGCCCTGTCCGTGTTCACCCTGCTGCAGGCGCGCCTGCCCGATCTCTGGGTCAAGTGGCCCAATGATCTTTGGGTGGGGGGGCGCAAGCTGGGGGGCATTCTGGTCGAAGCCCGCCCGCGCCGCCACGGAGAGACCCGGCTGGTGGTCGGTTTGGGACTCAACATCCACGATGATCCCGGTCTGCCCGCCACTGCCGTGAGCCTCGCCGATCTCGACATCAGGGTCACCCGCAGCACCCTCGCCGGTGCTATTCTCCGCCAATGGCGGGAAGACTTCGCGCGTTTTGCGGAGGAGGGCTTCACGCCCTTCCTGCCCCTGTGGAAGAAGGCGGATCGCCTGACCCGTCAGTCCGTTCAGATCAGCGACGCGCAGGGCGTGCGTGCGGCCCAGGTGCTGGGCCTCGGCCTCGACGGGCGCTTGCAGGTAACCTGTACGGATACAGGTACGGTCTGGTTGAGTGCCGGCGATGTCAGCCTGCGGCCCCAACATCCATGATCCTCATCGCCGTCGGTAATACTCGCACCCTGCTGGCGCGCACCCGCGATGGCGTGCATTTCGACAGCGTCAGCGTGGCCACTTCACTGCCACCCGCGGAAATCCTGCAGCAGCCCGGCTTACCATGGCTCAGCGCGCGTAACCAGGAACCCGTCGCGCTGGGCGGTGTCGTGCCTGCGGCGCTTACCGCCTGGCGGGAAGCCTTATCCATAGCAGGTGTCCGCGAACCCGACCCCGGCTTTTTTCGCCGCATCGTGCCGCACGACTACCATCCGCCGGAAAGCCTCGGCTTTGACCGCCGCTGCTGCCTGCTCGCCGCCGCCATGGACTTCCCCGGACAAGACAGCATCGTCATCGACATGGGCACCGCCATCACTATCGACCTGCTGGCTGGCGGACATTTCAGGGGCGGACGTATCCTGCCGGGTATCGCCATGAGCCTGCGCGGTCTGCATGAAGGCACGGCACTCCTCCCCGAAGTCGTCCTGAACACCCCAGCGGAAATGCTGGGCAATGACACGAGCAGCGCCATTCAGGCCGGGGTCATCCA
>NZ_JBYCKR010000091.1:0-5047 GCF_057473505.1 Acidithiobacillus sp. TH-A35
CCAGAATCTGCGGTTCGGCGAGGCCTTTGCCATGACCGTGGAGGCGGGCGATTTTGATGGCCGCTTCATTGGCCTCGGCGCCGCTATTGCAGAAAAAGGCCGCATCCATCCCGCTGATCGCGCAAAGGGTGTCAGACAGTTTTTCCTGCGCCGGAATATGGTAGAGATTGGAGGTATGCAGCAGTTGCCCGGCCTGGGCTTGCAAGGCGCGGGTAACGGCCGGATGGCTGTGCCCCAGGCCACAGACGGCGACCCCTGCCAGAGCGTCCAGATAACGGCGTCCCTCGGTATCATAGAGCCAGACGCCCTCACCCCTTGCAAAAGCGACCGGTAGCCGGGCATAAGTGGACATGAGTGGCATCAGACTGGTGCCTCCCCGTCTAGGGCGAAAGCCGCGTGCAGCGCCCGCACCGCCAGTTCCAGATATTTTTCTTCAATGACGACGGAAATCTTGATCTCGGAGGTGGAAATCATCTGGATGTTGATGTTTTCCCGCGCCAGGGTTTCAAACATGGTGGCGGCGATACCGGCATGGGAGCGCATCCCGACGCCCACCACGGAAACCTTGACGATGTGGGTGTCGCCCCGCACGTCCTCGGCGCCGAGTTGCTGGGCCACGCCTTGGAGAATATCGCGGGTCTTGGCGAAATCATTGCGGTCCACCGTGAAGGTGAAGTCGGTTTTACCCGCCTCCGAAACATTCTGGAGGATCACATCCACATTGATATTGGCCGCGGAAATCGGACCCAGAATGGCATAGGCGATGCCCGGATGGTCGGGCACGCCGACAACGGTGATTTTCGCCTCATTGCGGGAGAAGGCGATGCCGGAGACGCGGGGAGCTTCCACAGAATTTTCCTCATTGGTGACCAGGGTGCCGGGTCCATCCTGAAAAGACGACAAGACCCGCACGGGAACATGGTATTTCATGGCGAATTCGACGGAGCGGGTTTGCAGAACCTTGGCACCGAGGCTGGCCATTTCCAGCATTGCTTCAAAGGTGATGCGATCCAGGCGGCGCGCCCGGGATTCCACTCGCGGGTCGGTGGTGTAAATGCCGTCCACATCGGTGAAAATATCGCACTCATCGGCATGCAGGGCGGCCGCCAGGGCCACGGCGGTGGTATCGGAACCGCCGCGACCCAGGGTGGTGATATTGCCATGCGGATCGACCCCCTGAAAGCCCGCGACGACCACAATCTTGCCGGCATCCAGTGCCGCCCGGATCTTGTGATCGTCAATATGCTCGATGCGCGCCCGGTTATGGGCCGAATCGGTCATGATGGCGACCTGCCCGCCGGTGAACGAAATGGCGGGTTGACCGATACCCTCCAGGGCCATGCTCAGCAGCGCAATGGTGACCTGCTCGCCGGTGCTGAGCAGGGTGTCCAGTTCGCGCTCGGCCGGGGCGTCGGCCAGGGCGCGCGCCAGTTGCAGGAGGCGGTCCGTCTCGCCCGACATGGCGGAGACCACCACCACCACCTGATGACCTGCGCGATGACTGGCCGTGACCCGTTCCGCGACGGCACGGATGCGTTCCACGCTGCCCACGGAAGTACCGCCAAATTTCTGTACGATGAGTGCCATTTTCAGTGATTTTATGAAAAATTAAGGGCAAATGATAAATCGTTGCGGCGGGGTCTGTACAGGACGCACTGCGGACGCCCTGTGCGGCGCCGCGCCAGCCCGGCTTCAACGCTGTGTAAAGCGCATTTTCGGCATGAACCCCGATGAGGAAGCCTGCGGGCCGAGGATATGGCCCCCTACCGCGGTGCGCTCAGCGATCGGCTATGGTGTCTGGCGCCGGTGCGGTTTTGGGCTTTTTGAGCAGAGAATACACGGGGCAGTAGCCGATCACGCCGCTGGCGATGATGAGCAACCCGGAAAAGGTCCATTCCTTGTAGGGGAAGGGATTGACGAAATAGACCAGAAAAATGATGGCGCCGAAGTATATACGCAGCCAGCGCTCAGTAGTGTTCATGTTTTTGATGACTTTCATGCCCTGCTCCTCCGCAAATCAGAGAACCACATGCGAATTAAACTATAGGTCTGATCGGGGCGCCCCGCAACAGGCGCGGTTTTCTGTACGTCAATATGGTGTATGATATCGCCATATCGCTGCTGAACAGAGGGGAAAGTCAGCCATGCCCACCGTTCACGAAACCCCGCGTATTAACCTGCGCGCAAGTGCCGAGGCCAAAGCCCTTATCGAGCAGGCGGCCGCTCTCATGGGTATGACGGTATCCAGTTTCATGTTGCAGAATGCCTATGATGCGGCGCGCAAGGTGGTGACGGAACATGAGACCTTGCGGCTCTCCCAATCGGCCTTTCAGGCTTTTGTCAGCGCTTGTGAAAAACCGGCAATTCCTAACGCTGCCCTGCGGGCCTTGATGGCACGCCGCTGAATGGCGGTACGTATCGCTCTGTTGGAGAATTTAGAGTGGTCGTAATCACTTTGATTGTGGCAATGATGTGCTGAATGATTTTTTGAAGCGCCATGCTGGCCAGCAGCAGCGCAGGGGTTTTGGCAAAACTTATGTAGCACTGTGCGACGACCCTCCTGAGATCATGGGTTTCGTCACCGTGAGTGTGGGACAGGTAGCCACCGGGACATTACCATCACCGCCCCGTCTCCCCTGTTATCCGGTACCGATCCTGCGCATCGGGCGCCTTGCGGTGGATCGACGTTATCAAGCACGGGGCGTTGGCCAAGACCTCTTGGCTTTTGCCTTGCATCTGGCAGTGGAATTTTTGGAGCGAGTGGGCCTGTATGCCGTGGTGGTTGATGCCAAGCACGAAACTGCCGCGCGTTTTTATCAACGGCTGGGCTTTTCGGCCTCATTGGACGATCCGTTATGTTTGTTCGTACCGGTGTCCCAGTTAATCGCCGCGAGTAAGCCGTGAACCGGCCTAAGCCCTTAATACCCCGCTTCCTTCTGGTGTCTGAAGGCCAGCACCGTAACCGCATCTCACCCCGGCAGTAGGGCATCTACCTTGTGTTGGGCGATGAGGTGCCCGCGCGCCGCGGCTTCGGAGAGCCACTTTAGGCCCAGCGCCTTGCCCCGGGTTACGCCCTGTCCCTTGAGATAGCAGGTACCCAGCCAGTCCATGGCACCCACATGACCTTGCCGGGCTGCGGCCGCGAACCACGCCGCCGCGATGGCGTATCGGCCGGCAGCGTAAAAGGCCAGGCCCAGCGCATTTTTCGCCCCGGTGTCGCCCGCATCCGCCTGAATGTTGTTCGTAACGTCGAAGAGGATGTGGCCCTGGCGCTCAAACAGGTGGCTGCGAGTCACGGTCGCAGCGCGGAGGCGGAACACCGGGAAATTCTACGATCCACCCTGCGCCGACCGCCACGCCGACCCCTGGCCGAAGTGCTCGCCAGCATGCCAAATGTCGGCGAGGATAGCGATTTCGATACCCGTCACAATGCAAGCTGACCATGTATCTGGTGGACACCAACATCATCAGCGAGGCCCGCAAAGGCCGCAAGGCCAACTCCGGCGTGCAGGCGTTCTGAAGCGCGGTTGAATCCGCCGACCTTTATATCGCCGTGCAAAGCATCGGGGAAATTCGCCGCGGACTGGGAAAGGTTCGTCAGCGCGGCGATAACGATCAAGCCCTGCGTTTAGAGTCTTGGCTTGACCGCATCGTCAGGCGCTATGGGGACCGGATACTCAGTTTCGATACGGATTGCGCCCAAGTGTGGGGGAAAATGTACTTCCCTGCTCAATGCCCAACTGGTGACGAACGCCGACGGGTAGCACCAGGTGCCCGCGCTGGTCTACATGAGGCGTTGTATTGATGGGTATCAATGCATGTTTCCCATAAAACATGCAAGGCCCATTCTATCCATTTTGGTATCGGAAAATGACGTCGGAATACCGAACCAGGTTTGGTCTTGTTCTCAAAATCCGCGTCGAGCGCAGGCGGCTGGCGTGCTCCTTGCCGGACTCTGGTCTAAACTGAAGGTCAGATAGGTATCGGGTATGTCGGCGGAATCACGTCAGGAGAATCGGTATGGCAACGGATTTACGGGCACTCAGGAAGCAGGTGGGGCAAAGTATCTGGTTGGATAATCTGTCGCGCACCCTCGTCCGTGACGACATTCTGCGGCGTTATATCGACGAGGACGGGATCAGCGGGGTGACCTCCAACCCCAGTATTTTTCAGAAGGCGATTCACTCCAGCCCCTACTATCAGGAGGATCTGCGCCGGCCTGCAGATTCCGCAGAACGGTTGTATGAGGGTCTGGTGGTGGATGATTTGCGCAAGGCCTGCGATTTGTTGCATCCGGTGCATGTCGAAACGGGCGGTGACGACGGTTGGGTGAGTTGGGAGGAGTCGCCGCGACTGGGGCGGGATGAGGCCGCTACGGTGGCCGAGGCGCAACGGCTGCACGGGTTGGTGCAGCGGGAGAACCTGCTGATCAAGGTGCCGGCCACGCCCGCGGGTATTCGCGCCTTCGCAACGCTCATCGGCCGCGGTGTGTCGGTCAACGTGACCCTGATGTTCGGGCTGGCGCATGTTCGCGCGGTATATGCCGCCTATCAGAAGGGTTTGGCGCAGTGGGTGGCGAGTGGCGGTGATCCGCGCAAGGTGAAAGCGGTTGCCAGCCTCTTCCTGTCACGGGTGGATACGCTGGTCGATCAAAAGCTGGAGACTATTGGCACGCCGGAGGCTTTGGCGTTGCGGGGTCAGGCGGCGGTGGCGATGGCGAAATCGGCATACACCATTTACCAGGACGTTTTTCACGGGAAGGACTTTGGGGCGCTGCACGCTGCGGGTGGAAGACCCCAGTATCTGCTCTGGGCGAGTACCAGCACCAAAAATCCCGCCTACTCCGATTTGCTCTACGTCGAGCCGTTGATGGGGCCGCAGACGATCAATACCTTGCCCGACGACACCCTGGTCAAGCTCCGCGATCATGGCAGCCTGGTGGCACGGGTCGAAGACGATATGGCGGGGGCACGGCGGACCATGGCGCAACTGGCCAGCCTGGGTATAGATATGGACGGCGCTGTGGCGGAGCAGTTGCAGGTGGAAG
>NZ_JBYCKR010000092.1:0-2714 GCF_057473505.1 Acidithiobacillus sp. TH-A35
CTGGATACGGCCTACCAGACACTAAGCAAGGGCAAATCGCCCAGGATACTACTCGCGGCTTACTTCGAATCCGTTGCCGATCATGCCAAACAGCTCAAGGCCCTGCCCGTCGCTGGCTTGCATCTTGATCTGCGCCGTGCGCCGCAGCAGTTGAACAGTTTCCTCACCGACTACCCCGCCGACAAGGTGCTCTCCCTCGGTGTCGTCGACGGTCGTAACGTCTGGCGCGCTGACCTCGATGCCGCACTGGAACTCCTGCAGCCCGCCCACCAGCAGCTCGGCGACCGTCTCTGGGTCGCACCGTCCTGCAGCCTGCTGCATACGCCCGTAGATCTGGATCAGGAGACGGAGCTGGACGCTGAACTGAAGTCCTGGCTCGCCTTCTCCGTGCAGAAGCTGGACGAAGTCGCCGTCATCAGCCGCGCCCTGGACAAAGGCACGGAGTCGGTGGCCCAGGAACTGGCTGCCGCCCGCGCCGCCGTCGCGTCCCGCCGCAGCTCGCCGCGCATTCACAACCCCGCCGTCGCTCAGCGCCTTGAAGGCTTGGGTAAGGATGACGGTCAGCGCAACAGTCCCTTCCCGGCGCGGGAAGCGGCACAGCGGGCGCGCTTCAAACTACCCGCCTTCCCGACCACCAGTATTGGCAGCTTCCCCCAGACCCCGGAAATCCGTAAGGCCCGTTTGCAGAATCGCAAAGGCGAGCTGAGCAATGCCAATTACCAGAAGGCGATGGAAGCGGAAATCGCTCTGGTGGTGAAGGAGCAGGAGCGTCTCGGTATTGACGTGCCCGTGCATGGCGAGCCCGAGCGCAATGACATGGTAGAGTACTTCGGCGAGCAATTGTCCGGATTTGCTTTTACCCGCCATGGTTGGGTGCAGAGTTACGGTTCGCGCTACGTCAAGCCGCCGTTGATTTTCGGTGATGTCTCTCGCCCCACCCCGATGACGGTGGCCTGGAGCAAGTACGCCCAGTCCCTGACCAAGCGGCCAATGAAGGGCATGCTCACCGGCCCGGTGACCATCCTGCAATGGTCTTTCGTCCGTGATGACCAGCCCCGCGAACGTACTGCGTTGCAGATCGCTCTGGCCATCCGCGATGAGGTCAAGGACTTGATTGATGCAGGCATCGGCATCATTCAGATCGACGAGCCAGCCTACCGTGAAGGTCTGCCCCTCAAGCGCAAGGATTGGGATCAGTATCTCAACTGGGCGTCGCGCGCCTTCCGCATTTCGGCGCAGATCGCCCCCGATGATGTGCAGATCCACACGCACATGTGCTACTCGGAGTTCAACGATATTCTGCCCGCCATTGCGGCCATGGATGCCGACGTGATCACCATTGAGACCTCACGCTCGCAAATGGAATTGCTGGACGCTTTCGCAACCTTCAACTACCCCAACGAAATCGGACCGGGCGTCTATGACATCCACTCCCCACGCGTACCCAGCGTCGAAGAGATGGTGGGCCTGATGGAAAAGGCGGTAAAGGTGGTCCCCGCCGAGCGCCTGTGGATCAACCCCGACTGCGGCCTGAAAACCCGCAAGTGGGCGGAGGTCACCCCGGCGCTGGAGAACATGGTCGAGGCGGCTCGCCAGATTCGTGCCCGTCACGGCTGAAATGCGTCACAAGCAGCACGAAGGAGCCCCCTTTGGGGGCTTTTTTGTGACCATTTTCCAACATTATCAAATGGCTTGATAGTTGTTGAGACTTGTTGATAAAGTCCAAGGCGAGGTCGCGTTTTCATCCGAATTTCATCTGATAACGAGGGAGTGGTAGCCATGAATAACAACGTGATCGACGCCATGATCGACGGCTTCAAGGATTTCCACCACACCTATTATGAGGAACGGCCAAACTTTTTCGATACCCTGGTGGAGAAAGGGCAAAACCCAAAAGTCATGCTGATAGGCTGTTCCGATTCCCGAGTCACACCTACGTCACTCTACGGCAGCGAGCCCGGAGACATTTTTGTGGTGCGCAACGTCGCGAATCTCGTTCCTCCGGCGGAGCAAGACGGCCATCTTCATGGCACCAGCGCAGCGGTGGATTTTGCGGTTAGTCACCTGGAGGTGGAACACATCATTATCAACGGTCACTCACACTGCGGTGGCATGAAAGCGCTATTGAACGGCACTGAAGGCAAGTATGTCGGCCCCTGGGTGGAAATCGCCAGAGATGCCCATTCTGACGTGATGCGGGAATATGCTGATGCCAGCCCCGAAGAACAGGCGCGCGCCCTCGAAAAAGCCAGCATTCTGGTTTCTCTGGAGAATCTGCTGACCTTTGACAGTGTGCGTCGCCGCGTGGTGCGGGGTGAACTGCAGTTGCATGGCTGGTACTTCGACATGGAAGAAGGGGCCATCCTCGCCTACAACGTGGGAAAACAGAAGTTCGATCGACTCGCCTGAGGACACAGCATGGAAAACACTGTGAACCTTTCGCCCCTCAAAAATTTGCGCGCCGATGTGCCCGCCGCGGTGGTCGTGGCCCTGGTGGCGATGCCGCTCTGCCTCGGCGTAGCTTTGGCATCAGGGACACCGCTGATCGCCGGACTTATCGCCGGCATTATGGGCGGTGTACTGGTCCCCTTGTTCAGCCGTTCGCAACTGGCCGTCAGCGGTCCGACGCCGGCCATCGTCGCCACGGTTCTGGTGGCCATGCAAACTTTACCGAGTTTCTCCGCTTTTCTGCTGGCGGTGGTCATCGCCGGGGT
>NZ_JBYCKR010000093.1:0-1860 GCF_057473505.1 Acidithiobacillus sp. TH-A35
ACTTCGCCGGTATCGCACCGTTCAGCACCCCTGTTATCCACCCGTTCGCGGGATGAAGTCCGGGAACCGCCGTTGAAGGTGACCGCTGCACTGCCTGAGAGGCCGGCCGACGCCGCACTTTCGACGGACTGGCGCCATATGGTGGAGGCGCTGGAGGTGTCGCCCATAATTGCTGAATACCTGCGCTATGGACAAGCTTTGCGCTGTGATTCAGAGGTTGTGGAATTGGCCGTGGAGCCCAATTATTTGCCATTCCTCGTCAAGGCCGAGGCCCGCAGGGCATTACATCAGGCGCTTACTGCGTATTTTGGCCGGGAGCCGCGTCTGAACATCGTACCCCTGACCAAAGAGGCCGGAGTGGGGAGCCTGGTGCAGGAAGAGAAAGCGCGCGCGGCATCCCGGCAGGCTGAGGCGGAGGCACGCGTCGCCGTGGATCCACACATAGGCGCATTCCTGGAAGTTTTGGATGCCCGTGTGGAATCCATTGAAATTATGGCACCCGCCGCAAAGAGCGGTGCCGTCAGCTCACAGTGAAAAGTAAACAGGGAGGTAATGAAAGATGAAGGGCGGACTGGGAAATATCATGAAGCAGGCGCAGCAGCTCCAGGAGCGGTTGCAAAAGACGCAGGAAGAGCTTGCGCAGGTAGAGGTGCAGGGCCATGCGGGCGGTAATCTGGTGGAAGTCACTATGACCTGCCGACATGACGTACGGCGGGTTCGCATTGATCCCTCTCTGCTTGCCGATGGCGATCAGGAAATGCTCGAGGATCTCCTGGCTGCAGCCATTAATGACGCCGTGCGCAATGCCGAGAAGGTGAGCGCGGAGCGGATGTCGGAAGTGACTGGTGGCATGAATATTCCGGGCATGAGCCTGCCTTTCTAGGCACTTTATGGCGGACGTTCCGAGTATGGATGCCCTGGTGGCGCTGCTCCGCCGCCTGCCGGGTATTGGCCCGCGTTCGGCGCAACGGATCAGCTATGAGTTGCTGGTGCGCAAGCGCGATCTCATGCCGCAACTGGCCGCGGCCTTGCAGCAGGCCCATGCCGTGGTCTGTTTTTGTAAGCGCTGCAATAATCTGAGCGAAGCGCCATTGTGTGCCGTCTGTCGTTCCGACCACCGGGACCGCTCCATTTTGTGTGTTGTGGAATCTCCTGCTGATCTGCGTGCTATCGAAGATACGGGTGTATTCGTCGGCGAATTCTTTGTGTTGATGGGGCATTTGTCGCCCTTGGACGGCATCGGTCCCGAAGCCCTGCATATTGATCGCTTCAGCACGCGTTTGGGTGAAGCAGATTTGCGGGAAGTGATTTTCGCGACTAACCCTACCCTAGAAGGGGAGGCAACGGCCCAGTTTCTAGCGGGGCTGGTTCCTGACAGTATCACGATCAGCCGTATTGCACGCGGGGTACCGGTGGGTGGCGAGTTGGAATATGTTGACCGTAGCACCCTCGGGCGTGCGTTGCATGGTCGCCGCTTGCTTGATGACTAAGCACTTACCCATTATTTCGTAAATATAAAAGCAATTAAATTTTGAGAGGAAGCAGCGATCATGACAGCCACAGGAGTCACGCCTCCAGGCGGAAATGTGTTTTTTTTGCTGATGGGCGCCATTCTGGTGTTTGCCATGCACGGCGGATTCGCCTTTCTGGAACTGGGTACGGTACGCCGCCGCAGCCAGGTAAATGCACTGGTCAAAATTCTCAGTGATTTTGGTATATCCACCATCGTTTATTTTTTTGTGGGTTATCATATAGCCTATGGCATCAGCTTTTTCGGTGATGTGAAGACCCTGACCGCAGGCAATCATGGCTTCGAGATGGTGCGCTTTTTTTTCCTGCTCACCTTCGCCGCCGCGGTGC
>NZ_JBYCKR010000094.1:0-1626 GCF_057473505.1 Acidithiobacillus sp. TH-A35
GATAGTGATGGCCGAGAATGACCGCACGTTTGCCCAGCGCGGCCTTGGCCCGCCGAATCCGCGCGTCGAGCTCCAACCCATCACTGCGCCGGAGTCCCTGAACCATCACCGTTTCCACACCCATAACTGACCCTCTCAGGCGCTATTGCGCGTGCATAACTGCTCGATTACGTTACGAAGTCGCCATCCGTTCGTCAAGCTATACCCGTCTCAGGGGTTCTGTACCCCGGCTCCGACTCCGGGACGCAGGCGGATGCCCAGTTCCTGAAGCTGCTTGTCGGCCACCGTACCGGGGGCTTCGGTGAGCAGGCAACCGGCCTTTTGCGTCTTGGGGAAGGCGATCACGTCACGGATGGTGTCGGCGCCGCACATGAGCATCACCAGGCGATCCAGCCCGAAAGCCAGACCGCCGTGGGGTGGGGCCCCATAATGGAGGGCGTCGAGCAGGAAGCCGAACTTGTCCCGCGCCTCTTCCGCACCGATACCGAGGGCGGCGAAGACCTTTTCCTGTACCGCCTCCTGATGGATGCGGATGCTGCCGCCGCCAATTTCGTTGCCGTTGAGCACCAGGTCGTAGGCCCGCGCCAGGGCGTTGCCAGGATCCTGGCTGAGGGTTTCCAGGTGTTCCGTCTGCGGCGCGGTAAAGGGGTGATGGGTGGAAGTCCAGCGGTCTTCCTTGTCGTCATAGTCGAACATGGGGAAATCGGTGATCCAGACCGGGCACCATTCGCCTTCCAGCAAGCCCAGATCGGCGGCCACACGGTTGCGCAGATTGCCGAGGGCTTCGTTGACGATTTTGGCCGTATCGGCGCCGAAAAAGAGGATGTCGCCCGCCGCCGCGCCGCAACGCCGGAGGATTTCCCGCAAGACGTTTTCCGGCAGGAACTTGACGATGGGGGATTGCAGACCTTCGTTACCCTGATCCAGGGCATTCACCTTGATCCAGGCCAGACCCTTGGCACCGTAGATGGCGGTGAACTGGGTGTAGGCATCGATCTGCGCCCGGCTGAGCTGGGCGCCACCGGGTACCCGCAGGCAGGCCACCCGCCCATGCGGACGTTCGGCGGCTTCGCGGAACACTTTGAAGTCCACAGCGCGCATGAGGTCGGTGAGCTCGGTCAGCTCCAGCGGATTGCGCAGATCGGGGCGATCGACGCCGAAACGATGCATGGCGTCCCGGTACGTCATCCGCGGAAAGGGATCGGGAAACTGCACGCCCAACACCTCGGCAAACAGCCCGCGAATCATCGGCTCGGCAATCCCCATGACGGCCTCTTCATCGACAAACGAGGCCTCGATATCAATTTGGGTGAACTCCGGCTGACGATCGGCCCGTAGGTCTTCGTCGCGGAAGCACTTGGTGACCTGGTAATAGCGGTCCAGTCCCGCCACCATCAGAAGCTGCTTGAAGAGTTGCGGACTCTGGGGCAGCGCGAAAAAGTGTCCCGGCTGGGTGCGCGACGGCACCAGATAGTCACGAGCGCCTTCGGGGGTGGAGCGGGTGAGGACGGGGGTTTCCACGTCGATAAAGCCGGCACCGTCCAGATAGCTGCGCACAAAGCGGGTGACCTGATGGCGCAGGCGCAGGCGATGGAGCATTTCCGGGCGGCGCAGGTCGAGATAGCG
>NZ_JBYCKR010000095.1:0-4308 GCF_057473505.1 Acidithiobacillus sp. TH-A35
GTTCTGCTGCCCCTGCTGATACGTCGGGTGTCGCGCCATTCCGTAGAGCCTTGGGGTAAGGAAATCCTGACCCGCGTTGGGCTGGGTGAACGTTTGGACCACAAACCGGGCATGCTCTCCGGTGGCGAACGGCAGCGGGTCGCCCTGGCGCGCGCTCTGGTCACGCGTCCGGCGCTGCTCCTCGCCGATGAGCCCACCGGCAATCTCGACAGTGAGTCGGCGGAGAGCGTCCATCAACTGATGCTCGATCTTAATCAGGAACTGGGTACCGCACTGGTTATCGTCACCCATGAGCCAGCGCTGGCGGCACACATGGAGCGCGTGCTCCGGCTGCAGGATGGTGTCCTGCAGCCCCTGGACGCTATGCACTAAAACCGGCTGCGGTGCAGGCGACGGCGTCGCAGCCGCCACAGTATCCAGAGCCGCCAGCCGCCGAGTACGCCAAAGTACAGTATCAGGGCGAGCGCTCCGCCGAGGATGAGGCTGCCCAGCCAGGTGAGGAGGTAGGCATGCCAAAGGCGGTCTCCCATGGCCATTATGCTGATCTGGCCATGGACCATCGCGTGGATATCCGCATAATGAACGGTGATGGCCGGGGCCAGTCCCAACTGGTTGAGCAGCCAGAACCCCAGTTCATAGGATGCGAAGAAAAAGGGCACGATGGTGAGGGGGCCGGTCACTACAAAGGGCATAACGACGCCGACGGGAATATAGGCGCGACGCCAGAGACTGATGAGTAAGATGCTCAGCACATGGCCAAAAAAAGGCAGGCTGCCGATAAAGGTGCCGATGGCTGCGGCGCGCGCTACGTTGTGACGATGGGGATGCCACAGTACCGGTCGGGCCAGATAATGGGTAAAACGTCCCAAGGGACGTTTGCTGAGGACGTCCTCGCGGGTGGGAAGGCGACAGAATGCAGGTAGGCGCAATGCAATATTTCCTGGGTCGTAAGGGGGCTAGTGTAGCCAAGCCGCTGCCCTGGGCCAAATCCTGGCCGTCGCTGCCGCTTTGGGTTATCGCCGCCGGACTGGGGCTGGGGTTTTTTCACAGCTTCCGGCAACTGCCTGCTTTGTGGATTCCGCTTTCCGTAGCGCTTCCCGGACTGCTCCTGGTTTGGAAATGGCGCCCCGCGCTGCTGCTGACTGTCGCGGCGGGGGCCTTTGCCTGGGGCATCTGGCAGGCCGATCTGCGCCTCGCCATACAGTGGCCGGTGGGCCAGGACTTCAGTGTCCGGGGCCGTATTGCCTCCATGCCCCAATTGGGGGGCCGGGAATATCGCTTTCTGGTGACGCCCGAGCACTGGTCGGCAGAGGCCCCTGCGGGCGCCCGTCCTGACATCATTCTCGTTCACGGTAATCTTCCGGAAGTCCCCGTAGTCGGACAACGCTGGCAGTTGCAGTTGCACAGTGAATCTCTTGCCAGCCTGCCCGGCAGCCCCTTTGCTGACCTCGCGCGGCAGCGTTTTTGGGCCGGGGAGGGCGGGGTGGCGCGGCTGCAGGATGCCCGGCTGTTACCGGTTTCCCGCGGGAATCTCCAGGACCATATCGCGGCGGCCCGCGAGGCGGTGCTCCATGCCAGCAATATGGCCCTGGACCGCGAAGCGGCGGGCTTCGTGCAGGCGCTGAGTATTGGTGTCGGTAACCAGCTCCCGCCAGAGATCTGGCAGGTCTACCGGGATACGGGCACCGCCCACTTGCTGGTGATCTCCGGCTCCCACGTGGCTGTGGTCGCCGGACTGGCCCTGTGGCTCAGCCAGTGGCTGTGGCGGCGTATCCCCTGGCTGGTCGCCCGCTGGCCGGCGCAGACGGCGGGGGTCCTCTGCAGTATCCCGGCGGCCTGGGCCTATGCCAGTTTTGCCGGTATGCAGATTCCCGGCGAACGCGCCGCCTGGATGATCACGGCAGCGGCACTCGCCCATCTGCTGGGACGCCCAAACAACGCCTGGCAGGGGCTGTCCCTGGCCGCCTTGCTGATTGCGCTGAAAAACCCCGGCGCGCTGGTGGATGTGGGTTTTTGGTTGTCTCTGGGTGCGGTGGCGGCGCTGGTGGCTATTGGCTACGGCGAGGCCGGCTGGCGTGCGCTGTTGCGCAGTCAATGGGCAGTCTCCATCGCCTTGATGCCCCTGCTGGCGGGACTCTTCGGACAGGTATCCCTGATCTCCCCTGCTGCGAATGTGTTGGTGATCCCGCTGGTGGAATTGCTGGCAGTGCCGCTGGCCTTGCTGGGCGCCCTGTTCGCGCTGCTGGATCTGGAACTCCTCAGTCGCCTGTTTTTTCATCTGGTGGCGCTGGAAATGGACGCGGTGACGGCGCTCCTCCGTGTTTTGCTGCACATTCCTTTTGCCCGGATCAGCACGGGTACTGGTCGCACCTGGGCCTTGCTGGCGGCGGTGCTGGGACTCGGCATCTTTTTCCTGCCGGCGGGCTGGCCGGGGCGGCGGCTGGCTTTGCTGGGTATGGTGCCGCTCCTGATCCCCGCCGGGGGTAGCGCTGATCTGGAATTGCGTGCCCTGGATGCGGGATCGGGCATGCTGCTGTTCTGGCAGAAGGGATCGCAGAGCGGCATTTTCTCGGCAAATCTCTGGAAGGCGGCCAGTCGCGGCAGCGGCGGCCTCGCGCTTACGGCGGCGCTGCGCCAGCAGGGCGTGACGCGGGTGGATGCATGGTTACGCAGCGACATTTCTGCACCCCAGCCGCTGCCTGCTGCTGCCCGGCAGTGGTGGCCTGCCGGAGCCCGTGATTATCCCGGAGGACCGTCGGCACCGGCCTTCTGTCGGGCGGGCGGCGTGGCACCGGCAGCGATGCATTTCCTAACCCTGAATGCACCGGTTCAGCCCTGCATAGTGACCTGGGGCGCCGGACCCGATGTGCTTATTCTGGGTGACGCCGATGCGGCGACGGTCAATCGCCTTGTCGCGGAGCAGGGCGCCGCGTTGCATCGGGTGCAGGCCATCTTTGCCCCTGCCAGCCTGGGCAACACGGAAAGAGCGGCGCTGGCGGCAGCCGCAGCACAGGCGCGAATCTTTTATCTGGGCGACGGCAAGCCGGGCACATGGACCTGGCAGGCCGGGCGCTTACATCACGCCCTGTCGCCATCGCCCGCCTACTGGCAACCCGGCGCCTGAATGCAGACGCCTGCACCGGGCCGGCCGCTGCCGTTTCCTGGGTGATATGCTATATTCCGGCTTCGTCACAATCGAACGGGTTCTGGAGGCGATGTGCAAGAGTTGCTGGGGTTATTTAAAATGGGCGGATTTGTTCTGCCGATTCTCATATTGGCGGCAATTGTGGCTTTGGCCATCGCGGGTAATCGTCTCTGGGTCTTGCGGCGGGGACGTGTTGCGCCACGTGATCTCGCGGCCCGGATAGCGGAGTTGGTAGAGGTGGGCAAGGTACAGCAGGCGGTCAAACTACTCTATGAAAACGACACCCCCTTGGCCCGGATGATGTTGGCGGCTCTGCAGGATGCGGGACAGCCGCGGGACGTGATCAAAGAGTCAGTGGAAGAGACCGGTCGTCATGAGGTGGCTCATCTCGACCGCTACCTCAACTTTCTCGGTAGTATCGCCGGGGTGGCGCCCTTGTTGGGTCTGCTCGGAACCGTATTCGGTATTATGCACGCTTTTGCGGCTATCGGCATGGTGGGCGCGGGTGATCCCAAGGCGCTGGCAGGCGGTATTGCCGAAGCGCTGATCACCACCGCCAGCGGCCTTATCGTTGCCATTCCCAGCCTGATGTTCTATCGCTATTTCAAAGGGCAGGTCGATACGCTGGTGTTGTCCCTGGAAAAAGAGGCCCTGAAACTGGTGAATCTCATATCCCGCGGGACTGAAAAATGAATCTGCGCCCGCGGGTGAGTGAAGAGCCGGAGATCAATGTGATCTCGATGGTCGATATCGTGCTGGTGCTGCTGTTATTCTTCATGGTCACCAGCAGCTTTGTGCACCAGTCCCATCTCTCCATGCAATTGCCCAAAGCCCAGCAGGCCGCCGCCGGTGAGCCGAAATCGCCCATCACCATCGATCTTAGCGCGAGCGGTCAGGTGCGTATGAATAAGCAGGCTTTGTCTATGGCCGACCTGGCCAGACAACTCAAAGCGCTGGCGGTCAAAGATCCCGAACGGGTGATTGTCCTGCGCGCGGATAAAAATACGACGCAGCAGTACGTCATCGATGTATTAGACGCGGCGCAGGAAGCTGGCCTGACCCGGATCAGTTTCGCCACCCTGAGCAATCGCTGAGCCGTGCGGCTGGAAGGGCGTTCCTTGCGCGTGGTGGCCGCACTGGCGGCTTATCTCATCAAAGGTATG
>NZ_JBYCKR010000096.1:0-5390 GCF_057473505.1 Acidithiobacillus sp. TH-A35
AATGGCAGGAATGGGATGCCAGCATGCTGATGCGCCAGCGTCCCTACCCCGGCGGGATACTGGTGGATCAGGGAGAAGCGGATCCTTTCCTTGCGGCGCAACTGAAACCGGAGACTCTGGAGGCCGCCGCAGAGGCTTCCGGGCAACAACTCCGTCTGCGACGGCACCCGGGCTATGATCATTCCTACTGGTTTATCCAGACTTATATAGCCGACCATCTGCGGTACCACGCCCTGAAGCTGGGTTGTGCCGACTAAGATTTTCCGCCTTGCGGATTTGAATTATGAACTGAAGGGCAACGGCAAGAAGGCCCTGGAAGCACCTGTGGAATCCAGGGCCTTATCCACCGTGCTACGATCGAGGTGCGGCGCATATAACTCTATGAAGGTGTAGAGATACCCGCGTAAATACGTTCCCTGCCTTAACGCCAGGTAAGCGATACTGGGTTCGAACAGGTGACTCGCATCAATCACCTCCAGCCTTATATCCCGTGCAGGGTCATAAGCCATTTTGGCGACAATGCCTATACCCAGCCCCAGTTCCACGTATGCCTTGATGACATCAGAGTCTATGGCGGAAAGTACAATGTTGGGGGACAAGCCGTGATCTGCAAAGGTTTTGTCGATCAGGGAACGCCCCGCAAAGGCCTGGTCATAGGTTACTATCGGATAGGCGGCAACCGCTTCCAGCGTCAGCGGTTGGCTTTGCAGCAGCGGATGGCCGGTGGGTGTGATAACGGCGCGATTCCACTGATAGCAGGGCAGGGCGACAAGACCCGCGTAGGAATTTAATGACTCCGTTGCGATAGCCACGTCTGCCTCTCCCGCTGCAAGCATCTCCGCGATCTGGGTAGGATTGCCCTGGCGCAGGCGCAACTGAACTCCTGGGTAGCGTTCCGTAAAGGTTTTTATCGCCCTGGGCAAGCTGTATCGGGCTTGGGTATGGGTGGTGGCGATCACAAATTCGCCACAATCTCCCTGGGAAAACTCCTGTCCCACTTTTCGGATATTTTCGATATCACCGACTATCCGTTGTGCAAAAGTGAATATCTGCTCACCTGCCGGGGTCATTCCGGTTATGCGTTTTCCTTTGCGCACAAAAAGCGCCACATTGATCTCATCTTCCAGGAGTTGAATCTGTTTGCTTACCCCGGGTTGAGAGGTGTACAGGCTGTCGGCCGCGGCCGACGCATTGAAGTTCTGGCGTACTACCGCGCAGATGAAACGAAGTTGTTGCAGGTTCATGGTCGGTCGCTCATCCGGGCTGGTTGGTGAGTATGGCGTACTGTTTGATTTTGTTGGCCAGGCCCACCCGGAAGAAGCCGAGTGCCTCGGCGGCACGGTTTTGATCGCCGTGGAAACGCTTCAGCGCGGAGATGATCATGCCACGCTCCAGACTTTCCATATGTCCCTCTAAATGCGCTCTCTTCCATTCATACAATTATACAAATCCTGCCAGAAATTGGCCTGCTCCACCAGTTGGTCGAGCGGTACATTGGTGACGGCGATGATCTGCATATCGGAATAATGCGTTTTATCGCTGCCGAGCGGTTTCGCTTCGCCGGATGCAGAAAGCGGAGTAAATTGGCCTGCAGGGAGACAGGCATGTCTTCTACTTCATCCAGCAGGACCATATCGCCATCCGCCGTGGAGAATAGGCCGAGACGATCGCTCAGCGCCCCGGTATAAGCGCCGCGACTATATGGGTGCTGGCGAGGGCCAGTGCCTCGCCGCCGCTGGAGATGATGATGCATTCATAGTGCGTGGACAGCGTCCAGCTCAAGTTGCGGGCTTCCTGCTTGTCCGTCAGGGCGAACAAAATGGCTGGAACCGCGCGCGGGCTTGCTTCCATGTGTACCTCGGTGTGAAAGGGAGGTTCCACAAAGTATATTAACTTTCTTTGCAATGATACAAACTACTCTGGCTTGCTATGCGCTAACATGACACTTATTTAACATTATGATTGTTTCGCAATCATTTCTGCTTAAGGTTTTGCATGGTGCCCATAAGACCATTTTAGAGGAGGTCATGACGGTGGCGAGCGTGCTTTGGCTTCAGGTAGGGGGCTGTTCTGGAAGTATCATGTTTTTTCTCCATGCGGAGGAGCCGGGCGCCTGCGACCTAGTGACGGATTTTGGTATCGGCGCTGTCCCTACGGGCTTTCTGCTGCGGGACGAATCATGATTATTGCCGACTCGGGTAACAATCGCGTGCTGCTTTGGGACCGGCGGTCATGAATTCCCTCGCGGACCGGGTCGCAACCCTAGGCGAGGAAGTCCGGGTGCGCGGACTGGTTCAGGGCGTTGGTTTCCGTCCTGCGGTTTGGCGCATTGCCCGCGACTGCGGGTTGTCCGGTGATGTGTGCAACGATGGGGAAGGGGTGCTGATCCGGATCTGGGGGCCTGCAACAGAGCGGGATCGATTTCTGACTCGCCTGCGCGACGAACCCCCCCCGCTTGCGCGTATCGACGAGATGGTCCGCGGATATTTGCACGAAGATCCTCCTGAGGGACTTTTCGGGATCAGCGCCAGCCGGTCCGGCCATGTGCATACGGGGGTGGTACCAGACGCCGCTACCTGTCCTGCCTGCCTGCAGGAGATTTTTGACCCCTTCAACCGGCGTTATCGCTACCCTTTCACTAATTGCACGCACTGTTGTCCGCGTTTCTCGATCCTCGAAGACATCCCCTACGATCGCGCCCATACCTCCATGGGCGCCTTTCCGCTCTGCAGGGATTGCCGCGCGGAATACGGAAGTCCGGAAGACCGGCGCTTCCACGCGCAACCGGTGGCCTGCCATGCCTGCGGCCCGAAGGCCCGGCTCATCCGGCTGGATGGCCACGCGTTCAGTGCCGATCGATATACCCAACTGGACGCGGTGGACGCGGCGACCAACCTCCTCAAGCGCGGGGAGATCGTGCTCATCAAAGGGCTCGGCGGCTTCCATCTTGCTTGCGATGCCACGAATGAAAGTGCGGTGTCCGCCTTGCGCCTGCGCAAACACCGCTCCCATAAGCCATTGGCGTTGATGGCCAGGGATCTGGACGTCCTGCGTCGCTATGCGCAAGTGAGTCGCGCAGAGGAGAAGTTGCTGCAATCCCATCGGGCGCCCATCGTGCTGCTGAATCGCCTGAAAAACGATTCCCTGGCAGCCGGTATTGCACCGGGGATGCGCCGACTTGGTTTTATGCTGCCTTATACCCCCCTGCATCATCTCCTGCTGCGCCGGATGGACCGGCCGATCGTACTGACGAGCGGTAATCTCTCGGACGCGCCACAGGTTATTGACGACACGGCCGCCGTCCGAACCCTGCGGGGGGTGACCGACTGGATGCTGACCCATGACCGGGCCATCATCAATCGCGTCGATGATTCCGTGGTGCAGATGGCGGGGAATGAGGCCATGATCCTGCGCCGGGGGCGGGGCTATGCGCCGGAATCGTTGCCACTGCCCGCGGGTTTCGGGGCGTCACCGGACCTGCTGGCGCTAGGCGGGGAACTCAAGAACACTTTCTGTTTGATCAAGGACGGACAAGCCATCCTTTCCCAGCACATGGGCGATCTCGAACAGGCAGCGGTCTGGGACGACACTGTCCGGAATCTGGCCCTCTACGCCCGGCTCTTCCAGCATGTGCCCGAGGCCGTCGTGGTGGATCGCCATCCCGAATATCTGTCGCGCAAGTGGGGGATGGAGATGGCGGAGGAAGGCGATATCCCCCTGATTTCCGTGCAACACCACCACGCCCATATTGCCGCGGTCATGGCGGAACACGGCCTGCCGCTGGAGCATCCGCCGGTCATCGCCCTGGCTCTGGACGGCATGGGTCTGGGCGATGGGGGCGCTTTGTGGGGTTGTGAGTGCTTGCAGGTGAGTTACCGCGAAATCCGCCACCTGGGCGGGTTGCGGCCTTCCGCCCTGCCGGGAGGTGGCCTCGCGATGCGCGAACCGTGGCGTAATGCCTTTGTGCAGCTTGCGGATACCTTCGGCTGGTCCGTGGCACGCCAACAATTCGCTGATCTGGCCATCATGCAGTACCTGTCCGAAAAGCCGGTAGCGCAGTTGCTGCACATGCTGGATAGGAATGTCGGCGTGCCGCTTTGCAGTTCCGCCGGGCGGCTTTTTGACGCCGTCAGCGCGGTCTGTGGCCTGTGCATGGACCGGGTGAGTTATGAAGGGCAGGCGGCCATGCTGCTGGAGGCCTGCGTCGATCCGGATATCATCGAGGACGCCGCTGAACCGGGCTACCCTTTTGGCATCGTCGAAAGCGAAAAGGGCTTCATTCAGATGGATCCGCGGACCCTGTGGCAGCCCCTGCTGGGCGATCTCCAGGGCGGGGTTCCGGTGGCGACCGTTGCCGCGCGCTTCCACAAAGGCTTCGCCGCTGGCTTGGCGCAATTGCTCAGGGAGGCCCTGGGTGCTACGCCCTGGACATCCACCGTCGCCTTGTCCGGTGGTGTTTTTCAGAATCTGACATTGCTGCGGGCGACCCGGGAGGCGCTGAAATCCCAGGGGCTGGAGGTCCTGGTTCCGCATCTGATCCCTGCCAATGACGGCGGTCTGGCCTTCGGTCAGGCCGTGGTTGGAGCCGCGCAAATCATCACTGGTCAGCATCATCTTGCAGGAGGGTATGAGTCATGTATTTAGGGATCCCGGGACAGATTACGAAAATCATCAGCGCACGGGAACGACGGGCGGAGGTGGCAATCAACGGGGTAAGGCGGGAGGTCAACATCACCTGTATCGCCGATGCGGAGCATCCTGGAGTCCTGTGTCGGTGAATGGGTGCTGGTGCATGTGGGCTTTGCCATGAGTCGCATCAGCGAAGAGGAAGCGGCCATGACGCTGGACGTGCTGACGCAACTGGGCGAAGCTCAATCGGAAATGGATCGTATGCGGGAGTCCGGGCGAACGGAACCTGTGGCGTAATCGCCGGGAGGTGCAACTATCAGGTGTTCGAGATTCGCGAGTACTTCGAGTGGCGAGGGCTCGGCTCCATCGACCACTCCGGGGTCAGGATCCGCGATCGCCTTGCGGCCTTCGACGCCGAGCGCCGCTTTACCGTACCCAATCTGTCCATTGCTGACCCCAAGGCGTGTCAGTGTGGAGAGGTGCTCAAAGGGATCATAACGCCCTGGGAATGCAAAGTCTTTGGCGGGGCCTGCACCCCGGAAATGCCGCTGGGCTCTTTGATGGTTTCTTCAGAAGGGGCGTGTGCCGCTTATTTCAATTACGGAAAGATGTCGGCAGAGGTCCCCGCTGCCGCAGAGGAGATGTTCTGATGGCTGCAAATCCGCAACCGCGCGTCAAAAGACCCCATGGTGATGCCGTCAACCTTTCCCATGGCAGTGGTGGCAAAGCCATGCGGGACCTGATCGAAGGATTGATTCTGC
>NZ_JBYCKR010000097.1:0-12056 GCF_057473505.1 Acidithiobacillus sp. TH-A35
ACTGGTGGCGCGAGGTGATATCGAAATTCTCGACTGTGCCAACGTGGCTACGTCCTTTCCGAGTTGTCCCGCTCTGGCACAGCAGGCCGGGCTGCTGCTGGAGATGGTAAGCGCATGAATATCATCCCCGTCATCACCCTGGATGGTCCCGGCGGGGTCGGTAAGGGCACGCTGGGTCGTCTCTTGGCCCATGATCTGGGTTGGCATCTGTTGGACAGCGGCGCTATTTATCGGGCGTTGGCGCTGGCGGCCCAGCGGGCCGGGCTTCATGCAGATGAGGAAGCGGCGCTGTCCGACCTTGCCCGTGCCTTACCGCTGAGCTTTCGCGGTGCAGTGGACCAAACCCACGTACTACTTGGGGGAGAGGTCGTGGATGCGGAAATCCGCAGCCCCGAAATCAGTGCGTTGACCTCACAAATTGCCGCGCTTCCTGCGGTCCGCGCCGCTTTATTGCAGCGGCAGCGGGATTTTCGCCAGGCGCCGGGACTGGTGGCCGACGGCCGGGATATGGGGACCGTGGTTTTCCCGGACGCACCGCTTAAGATATTTCTGACTGCCAGCGCCGAAGTCCGTGGCAAGCGGCGTCTGAATCAGTTGATGGAACAGGGTAGTAGTGCTAATCTCGCCACAGTTGTGGCGGAAATTGCGGAACGCGATGCCCGGGATCAGCAGCGCAGCGTGGCACCGCTCCGGCCCGCGTCCGATGCGCGCCTCCTGGATACCAGCGAACAAAGCGTTTCTGACACATACAGGGTTCTGCAAAGCTGGGTTCAATCGGCTTTGCAGGAAAATTGAAACCGCCATTTATGGCATCGAGCAGTGATTCAAGGGGCGCCTATGGCGTGCCCGGTAAATGAGGCCTACTGAAATTTATGACCACCCCTAACGCTGAAATGCTTGTTGAACCCAGTTTTGCCGAGATGTTTGAAGAAAGCCAGAGCACCCAGGGCCTCAAGCCTGGCGAGTTGCTCACCGGCATAGTGACCCGCGTCGATAACGACTTTGTCATCGTCGATGTGGGTCTCAAGTCTGAAGGGCCGATCCCCGCTGAGCAGTTCCGTAATGCGGAGGGTGAAATAGAGGTGAAGGTTGGTGACTCTGTGGAGGTCTGTCTGGAGCTGGTGGAAGACGGCATGGGCGAGACCCGCCTCTCCCGTGAAAAAGCCCGTCGCGCCAAGACCTGGGTCGATCTGGAGAAGTCCTTCAACGACAACGCCGTGGTGCATGGCTTCCTTACCGGTAAGGTGAAGGGTGGTTTTACGGTCAGCATCGATGGTGTGCGCGCCTTCCTGCCTGGCTCTTTGGTCGATGTGCGTCCGGTACGGGATGTGGCCTATCTCGAAGGCAAAGACCTGGAGATGAAGATCATCAAGCTGGACCGCAAGCGCAACAACGTGGTGGTTTCCCGCCGCGCGGTGGTCGAGCAGGAACAGAGCGTGGAGCGTGGCGCACTGCTGGAAAGCATTCAGGAAGGTGCCATCCTCGAGGGTGTGGTCAAGAACCTCACCGATTACGGCGCGTTCATCGACCTGGGTGGTATCGACGGCCTGCTGCATATCACCGATATGGGCTGGCGCCGGGTCAAGCATCCCAGCGAAGTGGTCACCGTGGGCGGCGAAGTGCGCGTCCTGGTCCTCAAGTTCGACCGCGAGCGCGGCCGTATCTCTCTCGGCATGAAGCAACTGGGTGAAGATCCCTGGCGCGATATCGCCCGCCGTTATCCCGAGGCTACCCGTATTTTCGGTAAGGTCACCAACGTTACGGATTACGGCGCGTTCGTCGAGATCGAAGAAGGCGTCGAGGGCCTGGTGCATGTCTCCGAAATCGACTGGACCAACAAGAACATCAATCCGGCCAAGGCCCTGCATGTCGGCCAGGAAGTCGAAGTGATGATCCTTGATATCGACGAAGAGCGGCGCCGCATTTCGCTGGGCATCAAGCAGTGCCTGCCCAATCCGTGGGACGACTTCGCGCAGAACTTCCAGAAGGGCGATCGTGTCTCCGGTCAGATCAAGAGTATTACCGACTTCGGTGTGTTCGTTGGCCTGGATGGCGGTATCGATGGCCTGATCCATCTTTCTGATCTCGCCTGGGATCGTACCGGCGAAGAAGCGGTGCGGGACTTCAAGAAGGGAGATACTCTGGATGCGGTCGTCCTCAGCATTGATCCGGAGCGGGAGCGTATCAGCCTCGGGATCAAGCAGATGGAAACTGATCCGTTCATCCAGTTTGTGGTGGCCAATGAAAAGGGTGCCCTGGTCGAAGGTGAAGTCATCTCGGTGGATAGTCGAGGTGCCGAGATTCGGCTTGGCGAGGGTGTGGAAGGATTTCTGCCCCACCGTGAACTGGCTCGTGGTCTGACCTTGTCAGCCGGGGATAAAATTGAGGTCAGCATTGCGATGGTAGATCGCAAGAACCGCACCTTGACCCTCAGCACCAAGGCCCGGGAAGCGGCTGCTTCTCAGGAGGATCAAGCGGCGGCGGTGCAGCAATACGCGCGTAGTGCGGCGACGGGCACCACCAGTCTGGGCGACCTGATCAAAGAACAGCTCAAGCGTAAGCAGGAAGAAGAAAGTTAAGTGTGACCCTTTCCCTCCCGGTCATGTGCTGATCGGGAAGAGGGGGTGAATGAGGTGGCGTCAGGTAAAGGCTTTTTTGAAGCGTCAACCTGCCGCTTACCTTTTTAATTTTATGATGTCCTGTCAGTTCACCATTCTTTGTAAGAAGCTAATAAACTATGACTAAATCGGAATTGATCAAAAACATCAGTGCACAATATCCACATTTGAGTGTGCGCGATATTGAAATGGCTACCCGCCAGATGCTCGATTATCTGAGTGACGCACTGGCTGAGGGTGAACGTATTGAAATTCGTGGTTTTGGAAGTTTTTCCATGCACGTGCGTCCCGCCAAGCAGGGGCGTAATCCGAAAACGGGAGAGCCGGTGCTGGTGCCTGAGAAGCGGGTTCCGCATTTTAAACCGGGTAAGGAACTCCGCGAGCAGGTTGATTACCCTGAGGCGGTTGCAGGTAGCAAGGTCTAATTGACGGTTTCTGGGGTGGAGACCGTTGTCGTCCTCGTCTTGCTCGCGGCGATCGCGCTGGGCGTGTGGATTGGTCGGATTACCGCTCACCGAAAATCTGCGCCGATTGCCCCCGACACGATTCCCGAAATTTATATTCAGGGACTCAACCATCTCCTCAGTGAGCGCAATGATGAGGCGGTAGAGGTTTTTCTCGATGCGCTGCGGCAACATCCGGAGAGCGTTGACATTTTGCTCGCCCTGGGACGCCTCTTTCGGCGGCGCGGAGAGTTGGAACGTGCTTTGCGGGTACATCAGCATCTTCTGGATCAACCGGCACTGGCGCCTGATCTGCGGCAAAGTGTGCTTTTCGAGATCGCGCAGGATTACCTCAAAGCAGGGATTCTCGATCGGGCGGAATCTATCCTCAAAGAATTATTGGATCGTCAACCCGATCATCTAGAGGGCCTTGCTACGCTTGCCGAGCTGTACGAACTGGGTAGTGAGTGGGCGCAGTCTATCGCGGTTCGTCAGCGCTTACATAAAGCAGGTAAGCGCGACCAGCGTCCCGTGATTGCCATGCTCTATGGTGAACTGGCCGAGCAATCGCTGCTCGCCGGAGAGACAGGACAGGCAAAGTTTTTTTTGGAGTTGGCCCGGAAGGAGGATCCAGAAAATCCGCGGGCTTTGGTGATTGGCGGACGCATCGCCTTCGATCGGCAGGACTGGGGTGGTGCGTTAAGGCTTTGGGAAAAACTTCTCGACTCCCCAGTGGAATCTGTAGTTCTGCTTATTTTGGAACCCTTTCTGAGCGTTTTACGATATGCTGAGAACGGCACGGATGTGCAAGAAGCACGAGAACGCCTGTTGGAGATGTGCAATTCGCCACTGGCCGTAAAACTTTTGGCGCATGCCTTGCAGGCGGTTGAGGGAACCCCCGCGGCGACGGCATATTTAAGACGTGTTTTGTTGCGGCAGCCAGATATGCGGGTGATGCAGGTTTTGCTGGAACTGGATCCCGATGCACCGGATCCCGCATTGTATCCCGTTATGGCGCTAGCAGTCAGGGGACTGTCGGTGGAACCAGCGGTTTTTCATTGTCAGTCTTGTGGTTATCAAAGTCCCCAGTACTATTGGCGCTGCCCTAGCTGCCGTCAGTGGGGTACCTTTTCCGGAGGGTGTAGTTTGTGATTTCACCGCTCATTGTTGCGCTGGATTATGCGAACGAATGCGACGCCCTGGTTTTGGCGGATCAGCTTGATCCTGCCGCGTGTCGGGTCAAGGTCGGTAAGGAACTCTTTACCGCCTGTGGCCCCGCCATTGTGGAGCACCTGCAGGAGCGGGGATTTGACGTATTTCTTGACCTCAAATTTCACGATATTCCGCAGACCGTCGCCAAAGCTTGCAGGGCGGCAGCGCGTCTCGGCGTATGGATGCTCAACGTGCATGCGAGTGGTGGTAGCACCATGCTGCGCGCCGCACGCGAAGCGGTAAACGATGCCGCTGGAACACAGCGGACTCTTCTGGTTGCGGTGACGGTACTCACGAGTATGAACGATGCCGCTTTACGCGAAGTTGGCGTCAACAGCTCGGTGCAGGATCAAGTTGGGCGTTTGGCGACACTTGCAGCAGAATGTGCCTTGGATGGCATCGTCTGTTCTGCGCTGGAGGCAAGTCGTCTACGGGAGTCAGTGCCTGAACTCCTGCGTGTGACTCCGGGGATTCGTCCCGCGCAGTATGCGGAGGATGACCAGAGACGTATTATGACGCCAGCGGCGGCACTGGCAGCGGGATCAGACTTCCTCGTGGTAGGCAGGCCTATTACGGCTGCCGAGGATCCGGCACAGGCCCTTGGCCAGATATTGAGTGAGTTGCCAGGGAACGCCGCCGGTTCTCAGAAATCCGATTGATATGCTTTTTTAAAGAGGTGGTAAGGGCTGTGCTCCGCGCAACACTGATCATGGAGAAGGAATCTGCTGTGACTACAGACGAAGTGGTGGCGTTGTACAAAGAAGATGGAGCACTGCTCCAGGGACACTTTCTGCTATCCTCAGGGTTGCATAGTGATACCTACCTGCAGTCGGCCAGGGTACTGCAACATCCCGAGCACGCAGCGCGACTGTGTGCGGCGATGGTGGCGGGTATTCCTGATGATCTGCGGCAGCGCATCTCCTGTGTCGTGGGGCCAGCCATGGGTGCGGTTCTGGTGTCCTACGAATGTGGCCGCGCGCTTGGAGTACGCAGCCTGTTCACCGAGCGGGAAGCCGGGCAGATGGTGCTGCGCCGGGGCTTTGCGCTGGCGCCGGGTGAAGGTGTGTTAGTGGTTGAAGATATTACGACGACAGGCGGCTCGACGCGGGAATGTATAGCGGCCATTACCGCAGCAGGTGGGCAAGTATTAGCGACATCGGCAATTATTGATCGCAGTTCAGGATTCAGCGATTTTGACGGCGTACCATTTTTTCCGCTGTTGACGCTCCCGGTACGTACCTGGGAAGCTGTTGATTGTCCGCTCTGTGCAGTTGGCGGGACGCCCGTTAAACCGGGGAGCCGCGGTCTGCGCTGACCTTGAGGGGCAGGTGGCTTGTGTTTATTATTAACGTTTAGGCTTAGACAAAATGCAAAAGAAGGATCAGTTCATGCAAATCTCGACACCAGAGGCCGCGCCTTTGGAAAGACACATCCATGTGACCATTCCCGCCAGTGAGGTGGAGAGTGGGGTATCCCAGCGTCTGCGTAACAAGGCGCGCTCCGCGCGTTTCCCCGGATTCCGGCCCGGCAAGGCGCCCATGGCCCTCATCGAACGCCATTATGGTTCGGATGCCCTCATGGAGACCTTCGATCATCTTATCAATGAACGCTATTCTCAGGCAGTGCGTGACGAGTCCTTACGTCCGGTTGGAAGACCGGAAGTGCAGGTCGAGAAAGGTGGGCGCGGCGAGGACCTCGTGTTTACGGCCGTGGTAGAGGTGTATCCCGAATTTGATCCGCAGGTGCCGGACGCCACCGTTATCCGCAAGACGGCTGAGGTGACGGATGCGGACGTGGATGCCACCATAGACATTATGCGTCAGCAGCGGCGTTTTTATGTGTCTGCCGAGCGTGCTGCACAGGACGAAGACCGGGTCACCGTGGATTTTCAGGGGACCATTGATGGTGCCCCCATGGCGGGCGGGGATGTGACCGACTACCCCGTGGTGCTGGGCTCCGGTCGTTTGCTGCGGGACATTGAGCAGGGACTGCTGGGGATGTCTGCGGGAGAAGACCGGACCGTCGCGGTACAGTTTCCGGCAGAATATCATGCTCCGGAACTCGCCGGTCAGGCTGCCCAGTTCCATCTTCAGGTCAGGGAAGTGGCGGCCCCCCAATTGCCCGAAGTGGACGCGGCTTTTGCCCTGGCACTGGGTATTGAGGATGGGGATGTAGCCATATTGCGGCAGGAAGTACGGGAAAATCTGGAACGTGAAGCGCAGCGGATTAGCCGGGGTCAGGTGAAAGCGCAGATTCTGGAACTGGTAGCGGAGAGCAACCATCCCGATTTGCCCAGGCAAATGATCGGACAGGAATTGGAGCGTTTGCAAAAAGACGCCGATGCAGCAGTTGGCAGCAATGATCTGGACGCGCTGGCCAGGCGGCGAGTGGTACTCGGCCTGGTTTTGTCGGAAATTGTCCGGCGCGAGAAGCTGCGGGCATCCCCAGCGGAAGTCACTCAGGTTATTCGGGACATGTCCGAGCAGTATGAGGACCCTGAGCAGTTCATGAGTTGGTACCGCAGTAATCCCGAGCAGATGGAGCAGGCCGAGGCCCTGGTGCTGGAAGACAAAGTGGTGGCATGGCTTCTGGAGCGTGTTAAAGTGAACGACGAGGTTGTCAGCTTTAACCAGCTCATCGGCCGGGCACCGGTAGCCGAAGCAAACGCGGAATAACCGGTGCCCGTTGCGGGACCGTGTCAACAGACAGGAGCATGGATTATGTGGAAGCAGGCAGGAGACCAGTTGGCGCCCGCCGTACAGGGCTTGGGGTATGTGCCCATCGTGGTCGAGCAGACCGGGCGTGGCGAGCGATCCTATGATATTTACTCGCGGCTGCTCAAAGAGCGGGTGATCTTTATGGTGGGCCAGGTGGAAGACATGATGGCCAATCTGGTGGTCGCTCAGTTGCTTTTTCTGGAAGCGGAGAATCCTGACAAAGATATCGCACTGTATATCAACAGCCCCGGTGGTTCTGTCACGGCTGGCATGGCGATTTATGACACGATGCAGTTTGTTCGCCCGAAGGTCAGTACGGTCTGCATTGGTCAGGCGGCGAGCATGGGGGCTGTATTACTGGCCGCTGGTGCCGAAGGCAAGCGTTACGCGCTGCCTAACGCACGGATTATGCTGCATCAGCCCTCCGGTGGTTTTCAGGGGCAGGCGCATGATATCGAAATCCATACCAAAGAGATTCTGCGTATCCGTGAGCGGCTCAATGATATTTTGGTCCATCATACCGGACAGGATCGTGAACGCATTGAGCAGGATCTCGACAGAGACTTTTTCATGTCGGCCGAGGAGGCCCAAACCTACCGTCTTGTGGACGCTGTGATTAGCCATCGCGGTGAAAACGAGACCGCCTGAACAGGCAGGAGAACAGCTATGGCTGGAAAGCACGAGGGAAGCGGTGAAAAGACGCTGTATTGTTCATTCTGTGGCAAGAGCCAGCATGAAGTCCGCAAGCTGATTGCCGGTCCTTCGGTATTTATCTGTGATGAATGCATTGAGTTGTGCAACGATATCGTCAAAGACGAGATACTGGACGACCACAGCGAGGGTCAGGACAAACTTCCCAAACCTATGGAAATCCGCAAGACGCTGGATGATTACGTCATTGGTCAGGACGTTGCCAAAAAGGTCTTGTCCGTAGCGGTTTACAATCATTACAAGCGTCTTGAACATGGTGGCAAGGACAATGAGGTGGAACTGGACAAGAGTAATATCCTGCTCATCGGCCCCACCGGTTCGGGCAAGACCCTGCTGGCGCAGACCCTGGCGCGCCTCCTGAACGTGCCCTTTGCCATGGCCGATGCCACGACACTCACGGAAGCCGGCTACGTCGGTGAGGATGTCGAAAACATCATTCAGAAGTTGCTGCAGAAATGTGATTACGATGTGGAAAAGGCGCAGACCGGCATCGTCTATATCGATGAGATCGACAAGATCACTCGTAAGTCCGAGAACCCCTCTATCACCCGCGATGTTTCCGGTGAAGGCGTGCAGCAGGCGTTACTCAAGCTGATTGAAGGGACGGTGGCCTCGGTTCCGCCACAAGGCGGCCGCAAGCACCCTCAGCAGGAGTTTCTGCAGGTGGACACGCGGCATATCCTCTTCATCTGTGGTGGTGCCTTTGCGGGTTTGGAGAAGTCCGTCTCTACGCGTCTGGAGAAGGGCGGTATGGGCTTCAATGCGCCCCTCAAGCGCCGCGATAAAGAAGCGACCGCAGCCATGCTGATGCAGAATCTGGAGCCGGAAGATCTGGTTCGTTATGGTTTGATTCCCGAGTTTGTCGGACGGTTGCCTATTCTGGCGCTGCTGGAAGAACTGGATGAAGAAGCACTAATTTCCATCCTCACCGATCCGAAGAATGCTTTGGTGAAGCAATACCAGAAGCTCTTCGCCCTCGAAGGTGTGACTCTGGAGTTCCGTACCGAGGCATTGCGGGCCATTGCCAAGAAGGCACTGACCCGCAAGACCGGAGCACGTGGTTTACGCTCTATTCTTGAGCAGATTCTGTTGGATACGATGTACGAATTGCCCTCGATGAGTGGCGTGAAAAAGGTGGTAGTGGATGCCGCCGTCGTGGAAAGCGGCACCAAGCCGCTGCTGGTTTACGATGATGCTGCCAAGGTGGATATGTCTCATCCGGCCTGACGTAGAGCGTGGTCGTTATTGAAAAGCACTGTCGACGACCCCATCTGCACTGTTATTGGTAGTAATCACCTACTTTTGGAGTAGACCGTGGCCCAAATCGATAAAAGTCTCCTGGTGGAAGAGGAAGCGCAGATGGTACCGGTGTTGCCGCTGCGCGATGTTGTGGTATTTCCGTTCATGGTTATCCCTCTTTTCGTGGGGCGGACGAAGTCGATTCGCGCCCTGGAAGAGGCAATGTCTGGTGAAAAGCAGATTTTGCTGGTGTCACAAAAAAATGCCGCGGACGATGATCCTCAACCGGAAAATATTTATCGGATCGGCACGCTGGCGACGATTCTACAATTACTCAAGTTGCCTGATGGTACGGTCAAGGTGCTGGTCGAAGGTACGGACCGGGCTAGAATTGTCTCCTTCCTGCCTGCGGAGGAATCCTTGCGTGCTCAGGTGCAGATCGTCGCCAGTGGTGCGGCAAACGATCGTGAGCTGGAAGCGCTCATGCGTTCGGTCAGTGCCCAGTTTGAGGCCTACGTCAAACTGAACAAAAAAATTCCCCCGGAGATCCTGTCTACTCTGGCGAGCATGGATGATCCGGCACGACTGGCCGACACGGTAGCGGCACATCTCAGCCTCAAACTCGAAGAAAAACAGGAAATTCTGGAGAAGGCGGACACCCGCGCCCGGCTGGAGCATCTGCTGGGCATGATGGAGTCTGAGATTGACCTGCTGCAGGTGGAAAAGCGCATCCGCGGCCGCGTCAAGCGGCAGATGGAGAAGAGTCAGCGCGAGTATTATCTGAATGAGCAGATGAAGGCCATTCAGAAAGAGCTGGGTGATCTGTCGGAAGAGGGCGGTAGTGAGCTGGATGAGTTGACGCGTAAAATCGACAAGGCCGGAATGCCTAAAGATGTACGGGTCAAGGCGGACGCTGAACTAAAAAAACTGCGGATGATGAGTCCCATGTCCGCAGAGGCGACGGTCGTGCGTAACTACATCGACTGGCTGGTGGGGGTGCCGTGGCGCAAGCGCAGTAAAATCACCAAGGATCTTAAGCGGGCTAAGGCTATTCTCGACGCCGATCATTACGGTCTGGAGGACGTCAAGGAGCGCATTCTCGAATATCTTGCCGTACAGGAACGGGTTGGCAACAGCCGCGGTCCCATCCTGTGTCTGGTAGGTCCGCCTGGCGTGGGTAAGACCAGTCTGGGGCGCTCTATCGCAGCGGCGACCGGACGCAAATTTGTGCGGATGTCCCTAGGTGGCGTGCGCGACGAAGCGGAAATTCGCGGACATCGGCGTACCTATATCGGTGCCCTGCCGGGTAAAATCGTCCAGAGTCTGGCCAAGATTGCTACGCGCAATCCGCTGATGCTGCTGGATGAAGTGGATAAGATGGCGATGGATTTCCGGGGTGACCCGGCCTCCGCCCTCCTCGAAGTGCTGGATCCCGAGCAAAATGCGACTTTCAACGACCATTACCTGGAAGTGGATTTCAATCTCTCGGAGGTGATGTTTGTCACGACGGCGAATACGCTCAATATCCCGGCACCGTTGATGGATCGCATGGAGGTGATTCGTATATCCGGGTACACCGAAGACGAAAAGATCCACATCGCCACCAAGTATCTTCTGCCTAAGCAAACAGAAAAAGCGGGGCTACTGGATGGGGAGATGCAAGTTTCACAGACGGTCATCCGGGACATCATCCGTTACTACACCCGGGAAGCCGGCGTGCGTAATCTGGAGCGGGAGCTCGCACGTATCTGTCGTAAGGTAGTAAAGGAACTCCTGCTCGACAAAAAGCGCACGCGGGTGCAGGTGTCGGATCGCAATTTGGACAAGTATCTCGGGGTGCGTCGCTTCGACTTCGGCAAGGCGGAGAAGGAAAACCGCATCGGTGAGGTCACTGGTCTGGCCTGGACTGAGGTGGGCGGTGAATTGCTGAGTATTGAGGCTGTCGTCGTACCGGGTCGCGGCAAGCTGCTGATCACCGGTAAGCTGGGAGATGTTATGCAGGAGTCTATCCAGGCCGCCATGAGCGTGGTTCGTGCCCGGTCACGGGCGCTGGGCATTCCTGCAGATTTTTACCAGAACCGTGACGTGCATATCCATGTGCCAGAAGGTGCCACGCCTAAAGATGGGCCAAGTGCCGGTATTGGCATGGCCACTGCCTTGGTATCGGCGCTGACCAATATTCCGGTGCATGCCACGGTCGCCATGACCGGGGAGATCACGCTGCGCGGTGAGGTCCTGCCCATCGGTGGGTTAAAGGAGAAGTTGCTGGCAGCACATCGCGGTGGCATCAGCACGGTCTTGATTCCGGCGGAGAATGAAAAAGATCTGCAGGAAATTCCAAAAAATGTGCGTGATGCACTGACCATCAAACCGGTCCGGTGGATTGACGAGGTTCTGGCTATCGCGCTGGAGTCATCACCGATGCCGCTGCCCGCCGACAGCGGAGAAGCGTTGGTTGGCGTAGTAGCGGTTAATGAGCCTTCCGAGGACAAGGCAATGGCACATTAAGGATGTGGTGTGAAAACTGTCTCCATAATTTTTTAGTTATGTAGAATAGGCGTAGGAGCATGACGACATTTATGTCGTCATGCTCCTGACAGCAATGGTTCATTGGCGAAGGCCGGTCTATGATTCGTGATTCAGGCCATTTTTTGCACTTTCTTGACAAGTCTTTTTTTACCCTGCTATAACGTTTTCTGGATAGAGTTGATGCGCAGTTATACCTAGTAACCGAGTCCATAACAGGAGAAAGAAATATGAATAAATCGGAGTTGATCGAGAAGATTGCAGAAGAAGCTGGCGTGACTCGTGCCGCCGCCGGCCATACTTTGGATGCGGCAGTCAAGGTGATTACAGAGGCACTGAAGGCTGGTGATCAGGTAACTCTTGTCGGTTTCGGTTCCTTCCTTGTTTCGAGCCGTGAGGCGCGCAAAGGCCGTAATCCCGCTACTGGTGCAGAAATCATGATCGCCGCAAGTCGCACGCCTAAATTTAAGGCTGGTAAAGCACTGCGTGATGCAGTAAACTAGCGCGTCTGGTTTGGGCGGTTAGCTCAGTTGGTAGAGCGTCGGCTTTACACGCCGAATGTCGGGGGTTCGAGCCCCTCACCGCCCACC
>NZ_JBYCKR010000098.1:0-4308 GCF_057473505.1 Acidithiobacillus sp. TH-A35
GGAGGTCGCGGGTTCGAGCCCCGTCCGCCCCGCCAATGCGAGTAAGGCGACCCTTTTAGGGCGCCTTTTTTTGTGTCTGTTTTTTTGTATAGCGAGACACTGATGCAGCCATTATGGCGTTTTGAGAGCTCTTCCTTTATGGTAGAGCGCTAAATATACAGACAGCTTTACCTCGGTACTATGGCTTTGTGGAGATGTGCTTATGATGGATAGATTTCGGAATTTTGGTCAGTCCTGGGTAGCCAAAATACTCATGATCTTAATCGCATTATCTTTCGTGCTCTGGGGCGTAAGCGGGTATTTATTCTCGGGGGGTTCAAATTCGTCGGCTATAGCGACGGTGGATGGCCAGAAGATTACCGATGCCGTATTTCAGAAACGTATGAAGGATGCTCAGGAACGTTATAGTCACATTTTTGGTGCAGCAACCGCAGCGAAGATGGCGGCGGACAAGAGCTTCGGGCTGGATGTTCTTAATGGTTTGATTGACAATATGCTTTTAGGTGCAGAGGCGGGACGTCTGGGGTTACAGGTGCCCGATGCCGCATTGGCGAAAAAAATCGAATCCATTCCGGCCTTTCAACAGAAGGGTGTTTTTTCTAAAAATCATTACCAGACATTGTTGGCCGCTAACGGAATGACACCAGCACAGTTTGAAGGCATGTTGAGAGAGAGTATGCGCCTGGAGCAGTTACAAGTCATTCCCCAAGTCATTGCTACCGCCTCGGATGCTGAGGCAACCCAGGTTTGGGCCTGGTCTCAGGAATACCGCGATGTCAGTGCAGTAGATATCCAGGACGCCGACTTCGCGGCGGCGGCTAAGCCAACAAGTGCCAAAGTGGCCGGTTACTATCACGCCAACGTCGATCAATTCCAGTTGCCCGCGCAGGCGCAGGTGCAATATGTCGTTCTGGGACCGAAGAATTTTGTCGGTAAGAGTTCAGCCCCGACGAGTTCGACCATCAGCTCTTCCGCAGTGGCGGTGGGGCAGAGCGCTTTGCCTTTTAATAGCCAGGCCGAAAATGCCTTCCAGGCCCAGGTGGAAAACTTCAAGGATCGTCTGTTTAGTAGTCCTGACGGGTTAGGTACGGTTGCCAAAGCCTATGGCCTGAAGGTTCAGGAGAGCGGGATACTCACTGCCGGGACGTTACTTGCCCAGGGGCCTTTTGCCGACGCCAAAGCGCTCGACCTTGCCTTTAGCAAGGCTGTGCTTGCCGGTAAAAATAGTACAGCGCTCACGTTGACGAACGGGGATTTGCTGGCTGTGCATTTGCTCCACTATACGCCGGGTAGCGTCCAACCTCTGAGTGCTGTTGCGGGCACCATTACGGCAAAATTAACCTCGGAAAAGGCGTCGCAACTGGCTCAAAACAAAGCACAGGCATTGTTGGCGGCAGCGCGGCAAGCGAAGAATATGGATGTGCTGACAGATCGTGGTGCATATCCGCTGCACGCTTATCTCGATGTAACCCGGCGTAATGGGCAGGGGCTGGATAATGCGGCGTTAGTGGCTGCTTTTACGGCACCCGCACCAGTAGACGGAGTCCCCTCTATGGATATGGTGAAGACGTCGTCGGGCTACCAGATTTTTGCCGTCACCCGCGTAACTGCACCTTCGGCAGCGGCAATAAACCCCAAAGTGGCGATGCAAATTCGCGCATCTCTGGAGGAGCAGAGAGGTCGTTTGCTGTCGACAGCTTATCTGAAGGACTTGCGGGAGCATGCCAAAGTGAAGATCAACGACGCGCAGTTGGCCCAGATCTCCCATTGATCAATGGGGGTTCCCAGTTCGTCGCGCCGGTTTTAATTGGTCGAAACCCGGGTCCAGATAGTGTCGCCACCGAGCCAGGAAAAACCGATATAGCCATATACTTTAAGTTCATGGGGATCTAAAGCCGTCAGCGTGCCATGAAAATAGGTTTTGTTGTTCGGGTCGTAAATGCGGCCCTGTGCCCATTCTCCCGGGCGTTCGGGTACGAAGTCGGCCAGAATTTGCGGCTGGCCCTTGGCACGGGCCTGCTGCACAGTGTCTTGCAAGTGCCCCACACTTTGCCCGAAAAGTGCGCCATTTTTCTCATAAATACGGATATAACCGCTGCCACCTGCAGTTTGCCACAGGCCAATAATGCCTCCACTGCTCGTACTTGCGGAAGCGATACTGGCGCTCCCAAGAAGCAGTCCGACGAGGACGAAGTAACGAGTTAAAAGACGCGTCATTTTTGGACCTTTTCAGCCTTGTATTCTTGCTGCACATGGTTGTTGCAAAATCTTAACAAAGTAAGAATTGTTAATCAAATGGACAGGTCGTAATAATCTATCGTTTTGATTTTGTTTGTAATGTTTATAAACTATGAATAAAGTCATGGGTTTCGTATGGATCGTATTGCTGGTACCGGCGCCGGCCGGAGAGCCAGAGCAGCAGATTCAGCTCAGTGTGAATCAGGCGTATCGCGTCGCCTCAGCAACGGCGGCCCACCACCGCCGGGTCTGCCGGTCATGAATATGATGGCTGCGCGCGCCCCAGTGGCGGTGGTGCCTGGCCAGGCGAGCTTGTCGGTAGAGGTGGCGGGCAGCGTCCGCTGCGCCTCCGATAAACCCACAGCTTGAAGCGGCAGCACCGAAAACCGATAACTGCCAAGTCATAGTCAAAATGCAGCGCTGGGACTGAGTAGCGGCGCTGCTCTGAACCAGCCTCTTGCATTCCGCAGTGAGACTGTATAAAAATACAGATATTGCCAACGATGATAACCCGCTGGCCCTCAGGAGATATTGCATGGACGAACTCACCCCCCGACAGTCCGAAATTCTCGCCTGGATTCGCGCCCGCATGGCAGAAGATAGTCTGCCGCCCACCCGTGCGGAGTTGATGCGGGCCTTTGCCTTCCGTTCACCCAATGCCGCTGAAAGTCACTTGCGGGTACTGGCGCGCAAGGGCCATATCCTGCTGCAGAGTGGTACGGCCAGGGGCATCCGCCTCTGTGCGAGCGAAGAAGAGGAAATCGGTTTGCCGCTGATCGGGCGGGTGGCCGCCGGGCAACCCATGCTGGCCGAAGAGTTCCGGGAGGGGCAGTTGCCCGTCGACCCAAAGCTCTTTTCGCCAGGGGCCGATTATCTGTTGCGGGTGCAGGGCATGAGTATGCGTGATGCCGGCATTCTCGATGGCGATATCCTCGCCGTCCGTCACGAAGCCTCGCTCACTCCCCAGGACGGGCAGATGGTAGTGGCCCGGGTTAACGGTGAGGTGACGGTCAAACGCTGGAAGCGGGACGGCAATCAGGTCTGGCTCTTGCCGGAAAACCCCGATTTCTCACCTATTTCTGTGGATTTGCAGCGCGATAGTCTGACGATTGAAGGTGTGGTGGTCGGACTCTTGCGTATTGGAGGCAAGTTATGAGTCCATCTGCACATAAGGCTGTTGTCAACACCCTGTTGACCAAGCATCCCCAGCGCTTGTGGCAGGGTCTGAATAATCAGCGGACGCCGGGCGTAGCGGTGCATTGGCCGGAGCTGAATCTGTTGGTAGGTGACTGGCCACGTGGCGCCATCACTGAAGTGGTGAGCGCTCAGGACGGTATCGGCGAATTGCGTCTGGTGCTGCCCGCCGTGGCGGAACTCAGTCAGCGCGAGGCACGCTGGATACTCTGGGTCGCGCCTCCGCATATCCCTTATCCGGCAGCGCTGGCGGCTGCAGGCGTCGATCTTTCGCGGATGCTGGTGCTGCATCCACGCAAAGATCAGGATATGCTCTGGGCACTGGAACTGGCCCTGCGTTCCGGCAGTTGCAGTGCGGTGCTGGCCTGGCCACCGGCTTTGCAGGATACCCAGTGGCGTCGCCTGCAACTGGCGGCCGAGGCGGGCAACAGTCTGGCCTTCTTCTTTTTCCGTCAAGGCAGCGCCGCTACCGTGCCCGTCGCCTTACGTCTGGAGCTGCATCCCGCCCGGCAGGGGGTCGACGTAGACGTCCGTAAACGCCGTGGTGCCATGCCGGCACGGGGTATGGTGGCGCTCAGCGATCAACTGGCGCTGGCGCTCTGAGATCACATGCCCTGGCTGGCGGTACAGTTCCCGCATTTGGGTGTGGAGCTTCGGGAGCGGGCGCAGGCAGAAGCAGTCGCGCTGGCGATGGTGGACGCGCAGGGCAGTGCTGGGACCTTGTTGCAGGTCAACGCGATAGCGCTTCAGGCGGGCTTGCGGACTGGCATGACGACGGCGCGGGCCCTGGCCATGCTCCCGGAACTGCAGCTCTGCACCCGTGATCCGGATTTAGAGGCACAGGCGCTCAGCCACTGGGCCAGGCTGCTTTATAGC
>NZ_JBYCKR010000099.1:0-4953 GCF_057473505.1 Acidithiobacillus sp. TH-A35
GTACCTCAGCGGCGACCACGGCGAAGCCCTTGCCATGTTCACCAGCACGGGCGGCCTCGATCGCGGCGTTGAGTGCCAGCATATTGGTCTGATAAGCGATGTCGTCGATGATTCCAATTTTATCAGCGATATTCTTCATAGCCTGCACCGTCTGGGTGACTGCGTCACCGCCGCTACGCGCCTCTTTAGCAGCACCAGTCGCGATATCGTCGGTCACCCGCGCATTCTCCGCGTTTTGCTTGATGGAAGCTGCGGCCTCTTCTAGCGTCGCAGAAGTCTCCTCGACACTGGCGGCCTGCTCAGAGGCGGCCTGAGAGAGCGACTGAGAGGTTGCGCTCACCTGCTCAGAGGCACTGGAGAGATTGTCTGCGGCGCTACGCACCTCGCCGATGGTCTGGGCTAGGCGCTCCACCATAGTGCCCATCGCCGCCATCAAGCGTCCCGTTTCATCGCGGGTCCGAGATACCACCTGCATGGAGAGATCACCATCGGCAATCTGTTCGGCCACCCCGACAGCCTCATTCAATGGTCGGGTAATGGAACGGGTCAGGAAAAAACCCATCAACATCGCCATGAGAATAGCGGCAACACTGATCCCGATAGACAGATCACGGGCGCTGACATAGTCCGCATTGCCTTGCTGCGATGCCGTAACAAAACGGACGGCTAAGGCTTTATCAAGCCGATCCAGTTCAGTGCGGAGCAAGGTTTCCTGGGGAACCACCTGTTGTTGAAACTGGGTGAAGGCGGTAATAGGATTCGCATCTTGAAAGCAGCCCTTTAACCCGGAATCGTATTTTTCCATGTGGCCTTGGATTTTTTTCACCAGCAATTTATCCTGGGGATGCTGGGCAACCTCCTCATGAAGGACCGCCAGAATATCCTGACTCCTTGATTGCAGATTTCGGATATTCTTTTGATCTCCGGCACGTTGCCCGGGAGTCTGGCTTAAAAACATATCGCGACAGTCACTGGCCATGGCCAGGACCGCAACGTGGAGTTCATTGGCGTGATCGGCGATGGGCCACGCCACGCCGGTAATGCTATCGACATCGCCCTTAATTTTCTGCAGTTGCACAATCGACGTTGCCGCCAGAAGGATCAGCAGGATGATGACTGCGCCATAACTGGCGCCTAAACGCAAACCGATACGCATATTCCCGAGCATAATGAATTCCTCTTGGTGTAAGTCAGTGGGAGTGTTTTGCGGAAGTGTGATGGTGAATCAGCGCCGGAATATCCAGAATGGGGGCGACGTCGCCATTACCGAGGATGGTCGCTGCGGATATCCCCGGTACCTGTTCGAACAACTTGCCGAGCGGCTTGATGACCGTCTGCTGATTGCCGAGGATAGCCCCGACTACCATGCCAACCCGATCTTGACCATGACGCACGACAATGACATTGCGACGTTTTTCGGGTTGGGCATCAAACCGAAAAACTCTCGTCAAATGTAGTAGCGGCAGAGCCTGGTCGCGTAACACCATATATCCGACAGTGCCTTGCTGTTCCGGATATTCCAGGCATTCCTCCACGGACTCAGAGGGGATGACGAAGGTATCCGTCGCTAACTTGACGAGAAAGCCGTCGATAATAGACAAGGTGAGTGGCAGACGGATTCGCATGGTGCTTCCTGCACCGGGAGTGGATTGGATTTCGATACTGCCACGGATAGCCTCGATGTTTTGACGCACCACGTCCATCCCCACCCCTCGCCCGGAAATGTCGCTCACCTGGTCGGCTGTGGAAAACCCGGGGGCGAATATCAGCGCGTAGATTTCCTGGTCACTGAGTTGTTGCTCTGGAGTGGCCAGCCCCTTTTCTATGGCCTTGCCCAGAATTTTCTCGCGATTGAGTCCGCCGCCGTCATCACGCACCTCGATAAGAATGCCGCTGGCATCATGACAGGCATGCAGACTGATACAGCCTTGAGCCGGTTTGCCGAGCGCGTGACGACGCTCCGCACTCTCAATACCATGGTCCATGGCATTGCGCACCAAGTGCATGAGCGGATCGGTGATTTTTTCCGCCATGCTCTTGTCGAGTTCCGTCCCTTCGCCGCTGATTTCCAAACGAATATCCTTGCCAAGAGTCCGTGCAGTATCCCGCACCACACGCGGAAAACGCTGAAAGACCTCAGCTACATCGATCATTCGCAAGTGCAGAGCACCATCGCGGATATCCTCCACCAGGCGCGCCACCTGAGCGGCGGATTCGATCCGTTCCTCGGCGTTATTCTGCGCCGCATAAAGACTGTTGGCGGCGCTGGCGATGACCAGTTCCCCGACCAGGTTCACCAGTTGATCCAGATCGGCAGCACGTACACGCAACATCTGGCGCTCGACTACCTGATGTTCGCGCTGTTGTTGCTGTTTCTCCAGAGCGCCCTGTACCACAGGCTCCTGCACCATGTTTTGGGCCACCAGAATCTCGCCGAGTGGTTGATGCTGACCGCCCTGGCTCGACGAATCCTGTAAGGCGAGCGCTCCTTTCAACTCCTCTGGCGTCAACGAGCCTACAGCGACGAGAATCTCGCCCAAATGCTTATCGGCTTCTGGCAATTGCTGAATCAACTGGAGATAAGCAGTGATCTGGCTATGTGCCGGAAGGATGTGAATCGTGCTGGATTCTTTGACGAAATCAAAAACATCGGCAATTTTTGCCTTGTCGGCAGAACTCTTGAAACTGATTTCAAAACCCAGATAGCAGCTTTCTGCGTCCATCTCGGATAGTGGCGGCAGGCGGTCGGTCAGGGTAACGATCCCAACAATTTCGCCGATCTGCTCCAGATAGCGCAAAAAAGAAAGAGGGTCCATGCCATCGCGAAATGTGTCGAGCCCGAAACGCAGGGAAATATGCCAGTTGCCCGTTTGCACCGAATCAGGCGAATTGCTGCACTCTGGTTCGGTGAAAGGGGATACGGTTGGTGCCAACGTTGTCGGGGCAAGCGCCGGTGCTGTCGCTGGTACTGTGCTCGCTATCGGGCTGGAGCCCAATTGGGCCGCGAGATCTCCGAGCAGCCGCAAATCCTCCGCAAGAAAACTCTGATCCAATGGCGACTCAGTGGCAATTCGGTCCAAGTAGCCCGCGATATGGTCGCCACAGGAAAGTAGCAAAGTGATGCGCACCGGCGTGAGCTCCGTAATTCCCGACCGGATTTGGTCCAGCAGATTCTCCAGGCGATGGGTAAAACGCACTACCTCTTCCAGTCCGAACAGGCCAGCAGAACCCTTGATGGTATGCGCCGCCCGAAAGACTGCGTTTATACGTTCCGAATCAGCGCCCGCATCCTCCATGAACAACAGCGCATTTTCCATGTCCTGTAGCAATTCACGACTTTCTTCAAAAAAAGTCTGTAGTGCTGCCGCCATTTGTGGATCAAGATCAATCATCCGGCCATCTCCCGCGTCAGAATAACAGGATCACCAAAATAGGCCGTCAGACGGCACAACTGCAGTGCCCGAACCATAGCGACTGAATGTCCGGTGAGTCGCAGAATCACACCAAGGCGCAGAGCTTCGGCTTTAGTCGCCAATAACATTTGCAAACCGGCCCCATCCACTTCAGCCACTTCGTTTAATACCAGTTCAATTTCATGATGCTGCTGGAGCATGGTCAGCAGATGTGTACGCAAGGATGCCGCCGCGTAAATATCCAGATCGCCGGATAACCGGATTTGCAGATTGGCACCCTGCTGCTCCTGCTCAATGTCCATAGTCATCAAGGCAAAATCAGCTTGCCTACCGCGGCCAGCATCTGCTGAGGCTGGAATGGCTTGATCACCCAAGCTTTTGCGCCAGCAGCCTGTCCCTGGAGTTTTTTTTCTTCTTCCGCCTCAGTGGTAAGCATGATCACCGGCGTGAACTTGTATTCCGGCTTCTGTTTAACCTCCTTGACGAAGGTAATGCCATCCATGTTGGGCATATTCACATCACTGATAATGAGATGGACTTTGGCTGCTGCGCCCAGTTTTGCCAGACCATCTACACCGTCACAAGCCTCGATGACTTCATAACCTGCGCCTTTCAGCGCAATGCTGACCACTTGCCGCAAGGATGCGGAATCATCGACTACGAGAACTGTTTTTGCCATTTCGCGAACTCCTTGCGCGCTATTTTAGAAAAAAGTGATGTCTTGGCCGGCGTCCGGGGCCGCGTTGCCTTCTCCATGATGAATGGCATGTTCTTCACGGGTCGTATATTTGCTGGTCAACGCCTGCAACCACTCGTCTATCCCACCTCCGGGATTTCCTTGTGCCAAGTGCGACGGCAGATCACTCATCCCCTCTTCCACATGTCCCAGCACCTGACTGACACGATCCTGAAATTGCAGGGCGATCAATAATTGGTCCATTTCTTCAGCGATCTTTTGTGCCTCGCTTTGCAGAATATCCGCGGATTCGGACAGGCGGCCCGTCATTTCTTGCAAGCGATGCAATACGCTACGGATAGACAGCTCTGCGTTGGCCAGGAATTGCCTTTCCTGTTGAATAGCCGTTGCCGTTTGCGCGACCACACCACGAATGGCCGTGCTGATGACTTTAACGCTCTCGCTCATTTGCTGGCTGGTGTCCTTGGAGCGGGTGGATAATTTGCGCACTGCATCGGCTACCACGGCGAAACCGCGGCCATGCTCGCCAGCGCGAGCCGCTTCTATGGCGGCGTTGAGCGCGAGCAACGTTGTCTGAGAGGCGATTTCTCCCACATCCTGCGCCATACGCTCCAACGTATTGATCTGGGACAAAAGTGCCGATATCACCTGTTGCTGCGCCTCATGCTGCTGGGTAGCCGTGCCGATATGTTGGAGTACACCCAGAAGTTCCGCCTCACTGGTGCGGAACAAACCGCCCATATCCGGATCTCCTCTTTCGGCCTGCGCCGCGCCGCGTGAGGCGCGCACGGCATTACCCAGACGCTCATGGAGCCTGACGAAGCGGCTCATAATGTCAGAAAC
>NZ_JBYCKR010000100.1:0-2343 GCF_057473505.1 Acidithiobacillus sp. TH-A35
AAGGTCTGCCCGCGAAAGCGATGAATGTAGGGCGAAGACTCGCGGAAGCTGCGGACGAAGCTATCGGCTGGCATCTGAGCACGCCGCCCCTAAAGGACATTCAGGGCGATGGCTGGACGCTGTGTTTTGGGCGGGTTTTGGGCGGCATACTCCTCCGGGCTATAGGCCTTGATCGACAGCGCGTGTATCTCGTGACGCACCGGATCGGTGGCCGCATTGACCAGGCGGTGACGTGCCAATGGGACCAAGCCCGCGAACTGGCTGCTGACAATGCGCACCTCGTAATGCCCGCCACCGCCAGACGCCGCATGACCACTGTGGGCTTCCGTCCGGTCATCGATTTCCAGGAATTCCGGATTCAGGGCGTCACGCAATAAATTACCAAGGATTTCCTTGTTCATGGCAAAAATACTCCTTTATAAGGGCGAACGCTGACCTCTGCGTAAACACCGCCACTGAGATAAGGTTCGGCGGCAGCCCAGGTATGGGCGTCCTCCAGCGAGTCAAAACGGGCAATGATCAGGCTGCCGGTAAACCCCGATTCGCCCGGTTCCTCGCTGTCTATAGCGGGGAATGGCCCCGCAGTCAGTAAACGCCCCTCGGATTGCAACTGATGCAGGCGCGCCAGATGATCGCCCCGCGCCATCTGGCGCTTGCCCAGGGAATCGGGATTGTCCGTGCCAATAATGCAGTAATACATGAACCTTTTCCTGTCGGTGAGATGTATGTCCTAAAGCTGCCCCATTTGCAGCCCGTTGGCAACTGTCCCCGACGATCAGAGGCTACGCCGACGAATCGCCATCCTTAGCCTCTTGCGGCAAAGCACGCGAGATCACCACCGCTTGAAAGAGCACGAAAATGACGGTGATGGCGAGCATGCCGAAAAGCTTGAAATCCACCCAGATACTCGTCGAAAACGCATAGGCCACGATCAGGTTCAGGACCGCGCCGAAGAGAAAGAAGGCGATCCAGTAGCCATTGAGGCGCCGCCAGAAAGACAGGGGCAGCGCGGCCGGCAGTTGTCCGCCCATCAGGCGCTGCAGGAGGGGTTGCTCGCGCCAGTGGGTAAAGAGCAGGGCCGCCGCGAACAGCACATAGAGAATGCTGGGTTTGACCTTGATGAAGGTGTCGTTATGAAAATACAGGGTCAGGCCGCCGAAGGTCAGGATCAGCAGGGTGGAAACCCAGGTCATGGTTTCGACCCGACCCCGCCGCCACCACTGCCAGGCCATCAGCAGGATGGCGGCAACGATAAGCACCTCGGTGGCCGTGTAGATCCCGTGAATCTTGTAGGCCACGAAAAAGAGGATGATGGGGAGGAAATCGGTAAGCAGTTTCATGACGCGCCACGGTAAATGGGGTTAATCTTACGCTATCTAATCACAGAAAGGAGTTCGTGGACAGTGGAACGTCAACAGGTGATTCAGGGTTTAGCCGCCCTTTTGGGGGACAGCAGCAGCCATCCTCTGCCCGATTTTGCCGGGGTAAGGGCCGCCCGCTGGCGCCATCTGCCCCTCGGTGGCCGTCTGGAAGGGGTGGCCCGCGTGGACTTGCCGGAGATGGACGAACTGCTCGGTATCGAAGACGCCAAGGCCGCACTGGACTTGAACACCCGCCAGTTTGTCGCCGGTTTTCCCGCCAATGACGCCTTACTCTGGGGCGGGCGGGGCACGGGCAAGTCTTCGTTGGTCAAGGCGCTCCTGCGCCGTTATGCGGATCGGGGGCTGCGGGTGATTGAAATCGACCCGGACGGCATCCTCGACCTGCCGGAGATTCTGGCGGCACTGCAGGCAGCCGATCCACAGCAGGCCTATTACTTTGTGCTCTTCTGCGATGACCTGTCTTTCGGTGGCGATGACCCCGGCTACAAGGCCCTCAAGTCCCTGCTGGACGGTGGGGTGGAGGCGCGTCCGGACAACGTGCTGCTCTACGCCACCAGCAACCGGCGGCATCTGATGCCGCGTCATTTCGCCGACAACGAGGAATATCAGCGCCACGGTGAGGAAATCATCCCCGGCGAGACGGCGGAAGAAAAAATCAGCCTTTCCGAGCGCTTCGGCTTATGGCTGGGCTTTTATCCCTTTGATCAGGCCATGTATCTCGATATTTGCATTATCCATCTGCAACGTCTGGGGGTGCGGACGCCGCCGGCGGAGTGGCGGGAGGAAGCCTTGCGCTGGGCCTTGCAGCGCGGCTCGCGCAGTGGCCGGGTGGCGCGGCAGTTTGCCCGTCACTGGGCCGGGTCCAGGGCGCTGGCGGCACGATAGCCGGCGCGCGCGGTACCCGGTCAGGCGTGTATGACCTGGGCTACCAGCCGAACGCCGAGGGCGGCGCAGACACGGT
>NZ_JBYCKR010000101.1:0-5329 GCF_057473505.1 Acidithiobacillus sp. TH-A35
TCCGTAAAGTCGGCAACCGGTGCGGGTTTGAAACGATCCAGGGCGATCAGGCAGGATCAGCGCGAACCAGGTCAGCAGAGCGAGTACTGCCGCCAGCGCAACTTTAGTTTTCATTACCCGCCTGCAAACTGCCAAGAGTTGATAAGGAGCCGACTCATGACCGTGGCTCGGGTTATCTGTCTGGATATTTGGTCGGACAATCGTCAATTCGCTGGCGATTGTCAAGACAATGCCCACAGATGAAACTCACCGATCTGCGCGATTTCATCACCTGCTACCATCCCGAGAACCGCCATGCGCGGCAGGAAAGCGAGCGCTTCAAGTGCTATCGTTACGAAGACTTGGTCGCCCGCGACAAGACCAGTCTAAATATTTTCTGGCGGCGGGCTTGCCGAAGAGCGGGGATATGCACAGTATATGCGCAGATGCTGTTTAATCCTTCTGGCATCCAAACCGATTTACAGGACGAGGTGAACGCTATGAATACCGAAGCGATTTTGCAGAAGGCGCAGGAGCGGGCCAAGGCTGCCGGCAAACGCCACGCCGGAGATATGACGCCAGAGGAAGCGCATGCGGTGTTGCGCGACCATCCCAAGGCCATCCTGATTGACGTGCGCTCCCAGCCGGAACTGGATTTCTCGGGCTTCGTAGAGGGCTGCTGCCATGTGCCGTGGCAACAGTATCCGGGTATGACTCCCAACGTCGACTTTGACGCAGAACTGCGGAAGAAGGCCCAACCCGACGATTTACTGCTGCTGCTGTGCCGGACGGGTGGCCGCTCTCTGGCGGCTGCTGAACATCTGGCCGACCTGGGTTATGGCCATTGCTACAACATCCTTGGTGGCCTTGAGGGCAAACACGACACCCACGGTCAGCGCGGCAAGGTAGAAGGCTGGAAGGCCAGCGGCTTACCTTGGAAGCATAAGTAGGTGCGGCCTTGATTAAGACTGGCAGGCCGGGCAGAGCAGCGCGTTTTTACCCCCCACCGAAAGGGTCTCCAGCGCGCCGCCGCAGCTCGGACAGTGCCCGTCTTCCCGATGGCGGGTGAGGAAGGTCTTGGGCAGCAGGTTGGTCTTCGCCTGGCAACGCACGGCACGATCCAGCACCTTGGGGATTTGCTCCAGGAAACGCTCGCGCTCTTCTTCGCTGAGACTGGTCGCGGTGCGATCCGGCCGCAGACGGGCCTGAAAAAGGATTTCATCCGCCCAGATGCCGCCGATACCCGGTGCGAAGGTATCGTCCAGCAAGATGTTACGCAGGGCGCTGCGGCGACGGCTCAGGGCTTCGCGCAATACACCAAGCCCCTCCCCATGCACCATCAGCGGATCGGGGCCGAGCTTGGTCAGGAAGTCCACATCGCTGTTTTCATCCAGCATGCGCAGGCGGTTACCCAACTGAGTGCCCTGAAAACGCAGGCGCTGCTGACCGTTGATCTGAATCTCCAATGCCGCACGAGGCTCTTCCCCGCCTTCCGCATGAGCAGGGCCACGTTCGAGTTCGCCGCTCAGCTCGCCGCCCAACTGCAGGGCGAGGATGTCTTTGCGATCCAACTCCAGGAAAAGGTATTGACCGTAGCGATGCAGGTCAGTGATGGCTTTGCCTTGGAGTGCGGCGTCTTTCATCCCGGCGCCATCTGTCAGCGGCTCGCCTTTGGCATTCTGCATCTGCATGATACCGACCCGCTTGTGCAGGATATTGCGCCGCAGCTTTTGTCTGAGCAGTTCTATTTCTGGCAACTCGGCCATGTTTTTCTCCGGAACAATGGGTTTAAGACCCGTGATAAGCGCCCTAGTCTAACCTGTGGGCGCTGGCGCGCCAATGGCGGCAGAGGCTGGGAGGCAAACCAGTTTGATTATAAATCAGGCTTCTGGTACGGTATTTAGCCATTAAGCCAATGAATCAGGTGCCATCCTCCGATGTGAGTTTCAACCCCATCCTTTATTGTGGTCACTGCTAACCGCACTCTGGCGAAGCTCTCGCCCTTCTCATTTTCGAACTCTACTGCTGCTTCCTGCCGCACTGCGGGCCTAAGCGCTCAACCCGGCATGGAGACGCATTTGCCTCAAGTGGAGCAGTCCGATGCAAAGCCTGTCCCGATTTGAAGAAAACAAGATCAATATCCTCAGCGGCATTACCGTGGCGCTGGCTCTGGTGCCGGAAGCCATCGCCTTCGCCTTTGTCGCCCATGTCTCGCCGTTAACCGGCTTGTACGCGGCGGTTATCCTGGTGTTTATCACCTCGCTGTGGGGTGGGCGACCAGGTATGGTGTCCGGCGCCAGCGGTGCTACGGCGGTGGTGATGGTGGCGCTGGTGGTCTCCCACGGGGCAGAGTACCTGTTTGCTGCCGTCATCCTGATGGGCCTGCTGCAACTTTTCTTCGCGGCGGCGCGGCTGAGTAAATTCGTGCGACTGATTCCACACCCGGTCATGCTCGGTTTCATCAACGGCCTCGCTATCGTGATCTTCATGGCGCAACTGGAGCATTTCAAGATCAAGGATGCCCAAGGCGCCATGGTCTGGATGCATGGCACGCCGCTTTATATCATGATAGGGCTGGTCGCCCTGACCATGGTGGCTATTTATCTGACGCCGCGCATCACCAAGGCGATCCCGGCAACGCTCGCAGGTGCGCTACTGACCACCCTCCTCGTGGTCGTCTTCAAGATTCCTACGGTGACCGTCGGCGATGTGGCATCGCTGGCCGGCGGCCTGCCCAGCTTTCATCTGCCGGAAGTGCCACTGAACTGGCACACGCTGGTCGTCATCTTCCCCTACGCCCTGGTTATGGCCGCCAACGGTTTGGTGGAAACCCTGCTGACCCTGAACCTGATCGACGAGATGACCGACACCCGCGGCAAGCCGAATCAGGAGTCCATGGCGCAGGGTCTTGCCAATGTGGTCAGCGGCTTTTTTGGCGCCATGGGCGGCTGCGCCATGCTGGGGGAGAGCATCATCAACGTCGGTAACGGCGCCATCAAGCGCCTTTCGGGCATTACCACGGCCCTCTTTTTGCTGTCCTTTATTGTGCTGGCCTCACACTGGATTCAGCAGGTGCCCATTGCCGCACTGGTCGGCGTGATGTTCGTGGTGGTGGAAAAGACCTTTGAATGGAGCAGTCTGCGCTTTTTCGGCAGGGTGCCGCGCACCGACATAGTCATCGGCATTCTGGTCGCCGCCATTACGGTGCTGGTCAATATTACCCTGGCGGTAGTGGCGGGAGTCATCATCGCGGCGCTGGCCTTTGCCTGGCAGCACGCCAAGCAGATTGAAGTCAAAACCAGCATCAATACGGAGGGGCATAATATTTACACCCTGCAAGGAACGCTGTTTTTTGCCTCGGTGAGCGCCTTCCGTAATCTCTTTACCCCGGCGGAAGATCCGGACGTGGTCATCATCGACTTCGGCGGGGCACGGATTGTCGATCATTCCGCCATCGAGGCTATTGATGCGCTGGCCGAGCGCTACGAGAAGCGGGGCAAGAAGCTGTATCTGCGCCATTTGAGCGGTGACTGCCGGGATTTGCTGGAGAAGGCAAAGGATCTGGTCGTCTTTAACGTGGCAGAAGACCCGCGTTATCATGTGGCGGATGATAAGATTAGCTGAGGATTCGTCCATAAAGCGCGTGCTCTGCGCCCACCGCATGCGCCCACATCTGATCTCCGATGGAGAAGTGCCACCATTCTCCAACATGCTGCGCAAACCCCGCCTGGGTCATGACCGAGACCAGTAGCTCACGATTCTGATGATGGAGATACTCCGGCGTTCCGGGCAGGGCAGACGCGAAAAAATCCGGGATGGCGCGGTCGGTAAAGTCATCGACAGGACCGCCCATGGGTACATCCCGACCTTCTCCATCCACCAGTTTACAGTCTATGGCGGCACCCGTGCTGTGGGGTGGCGGACAGCAGGGATCCGGGTCGGGAATCCCCCAAAAGCGGTACACTTTGGGGGCGAGCAGGGCATAGATTTCGGGATTCAGGCGCTCCAGCGCATCCGGCCCGGCGCAGGACGCGAGCCGGGTGAGACAGCCCACCGCCTGCGCCTCGCGCCGGAAGGCATCCCAGACCATGAAGTGCTGAACCGCCAGGGGGCGATAGGCGTCGAACAGCGCAATGCGCCATCCCAAGCGTCGGCCCGACAACAAGGATTGCGCCCGATATAAGGCAGAAAGCGCCCCGGAGCGCAGCCGCCAGGGCGACCCGGTAGAAGGCGCCCCCACTGCGAGGTAAGGATGCGGGGTCACCCGTGGGAAGGCGCTTTCAGGAATCTCCTGCAGCGGCTCACCGCAGTCCCGGATGGGTATGTTCAGATAATCAGTGCGCATCGCCTTATCCCGGTCGCGTTGAAGAAACAGATAATCATTTGCCTGGGGAGCAAGTCAAATGGGGGCGTTACGAATAGGGCCTGTCCGCATTAGGCGGTTAGTAGTAGCCATATATGCTCCCTCATGTTAGCCTACATTTATCCATGTTACACAGCACTATGGTGCTGTACAATTTACGTTAGCTGCAAAAGATGAAGATGAGCATCGAATATAAAATCAACGCTCCAGTATCAACGGATCAATTCATTGAGTTACTGCGGGAATCGACACTTGGCGAACGCAGGCCAATTGAAGATCGTGAATGCATGGAAGGTATGGTCAAAAATAGCAATCTGATGGTTACTGCCTGGCATGGTGAAGAACTGGTAGGCATTGCACGTTCAATGACAGATTTTCATTATGCCTGCTACCTTTCTGATCTAGCAGTTCATAGGAAATATCAAAAAACTGGTATCGGGAAGAAACTGCAAGTCATCACTCAAGGGAAATTGGGGCCGAAATGCAAATTAATTCTGGTTGCAGCTCCCACTGCCAACTCGTATTACGAGCATATTGGATTTACAAACAATCAAAGGTGCTGGGTACTTGATCGTGAGCAAAGTATCAGCAGCTAACTCGGCATTCGTTCGGAACTGACCTCAATAGTTTCGTTTTGACGCCACGATCAATGCCCGATCGCTAACCCTTCGGTCGAGGTTGCATTAAGGCGCTTACGCCTGGCGCCAAGCCACGCTACGACACAATGCTCAAGCTACTCCATGCTCTCGGTGTAAAGCTCTCCGCGTCTCCCGTTCACTCATGAGCAACTTGCGGTTCCTCATCGCAAGGCCCAACTTGAACGTTGCGGGGCGCACTGCATCTTCTACGGCTTTTTCACAACAAGCCTGACAGATGCGCCCGGTGTAGCCCTCCCGAGTTCGACAGTTCATCGGCAAAAATCGTCAATTTCGTAACGCCGCCCCAGCATTCATAGGGGTTTCAGCGCCTATTTTCTAAAACTTCTGT
>NZ_JBYCKR010000102.1:0-8122 GCF_057473505.1 Acidithiobacillus sp. TH-A35
TGGCCAGCACCCTCGTTGATGGTGACCGCCGAGCTGCGGATGTCCGCAGCCGCAGCCGCGGAGCTTTGGGCGAGCTTTTTGACTTCATCGGCGACGACTGCAAAGCCGCGGCCGTGCTCACCCGCGCGTGCCGCTTCAATGGCGGCATTCAAGGCCAACAGATTAGTCTGCTTGGCAATCTCCTGCACTTTGGCGGCGAGGCTGCTGATGTTGCGGGTCTGCTGTAAAAAAGCCTGTACGGTTTTGCCCATGGCGGTCACCGTCTGCTCGACGAGATCCATTTCGCCGATCAGTTCAGATAGCCGTTCATTGCCCATCTGTACCTCGCGCAGCGTGTTTTCGGAGAGGTCCTGGTTTTCGGCAATACTCTCGGCGGTGCTGCGGACCGCCACAACGACGGCGTGCGCCTGGGTTTGGAGAGACTCGGCCTCCACCTGAGCCATTTCAAGATTTTGATGGAAGTCGATGCCAAGCAGATGACCCTCGGCAGCGTGTTCCAGCGCCGTGACTTGGTGGTCGAGGACAAGACAACTCTGCTGCAGGCGGTCTTTCTGCCAATTGCAGATGGGGGCGACGGTGGTTTGCAGTTCTTCATCATCGGCGATCAGGCGCGCGGTATCCGCATCACCATCCAGACAGGCGGAAAGCAGTGAAATCAAGGAATTGTTGTCGGCGGGCATGAGGCTGTCCTCTTAATTGGGCTGAATGGCCTTGGCGACGGCGCGGGCCAGATCGTCTGGCACGAATTTGGCGACGTAGCCATCGGCTCCGACGCTGTGGGCGTGGGATTCGTTGGCCGTTCCGGACAACGAGGAGTGGATGACCACCGGGATTTCACGCAGGGTTTCATGCTCTTTGATTCTACGGGCGAGGGTGAAGCCATCCATCTCCGGCATTTCTAGGTCGGTGAGTACCATGGCTACTTTATCGCGCAAAGGAATGCCTGCTGCCTTGGCATCATGCGCTAGCTGTTGCAGGCGGTCCCAGGCCTCTTTACCCGTCTTGGTACCGATGAAAGGAAGACCAAGGCTGCGCAGCGTCTTTTCGATCTGGTTGCGGGCGACGCCGGAGTCATCCGCATAGAGAATGACGGCGCCTTGGGGAATGTTGACTATATGATGCTGGACCAGTTCGTCGCCAGTCTTGAAGCGGGAGGGGAGCACCTGGCGCAGGATGTGCTCGACATCGAGGACGAGCGCCAAGCGGGCGGTTTCTTCATCCTCGTCGAGACGCGCTAGACTCGTGATCAGACCGCCGACGGCAGCGCCTTCAGCGGAGAGTACCCGGCTCCACTCCAAACGGATGATTTCTTCGACTTCTTCTACGGCAAAGCCCTGAACGGACCGCTCATACTCCGTAACCAGCAGGATGTTGAGCCCATCGGCGCGGCAACCGACCACGGTGGGAAGATCAATCACGGGGATGATCTGGCCACGGATGTTGGCGACGCCCATCACATGCTCGGGCGCACCGGGCATGGGGGTGATTTTTGGCATCACCAGCGCTTCGCGAACCTTGAAGACGTTGATGCCGAAAAGCTCACGGCTGTTGAGCTGTTGATCTTTGCCGAGGCGAAAGACCAGGAGTTCAAATTTGTTAGTGCCGGCAAGCTGGGCTCTTTCATCCACTTCACGTAATACCTGGCTCATAGGTTTGGTCCTTGGTGATTTTTCTGGGTGGCGGCAGACAGTGCGTCTAAATTCTGGAAAATCACATCACGCAGCGCCAAAATACGTTCCAGAAGCTTCTCGGTGGTTGCTTGATCTCCGCGGCTATAGGCGGAAATTAAATCCTTGGCGGTCTGGTGGAACTTGCGATGTGGTTCTGATAGTGCGACGAATTCCGGCAGTGCCCCGAAATTTTGCGTACCGAAGCTATCGTACCAGTGCCCCAAGCTGCAGGTATGGTGATCTTTGAGGTCCTCGAGACGTACCTGATGACTACCCTCCGTAATTTCATTCTGAAGTCGGCGTACAAATATTTCATGATTCTGGCGCGCGCTCTCCATGGTCATGGATGCGGCGATCATGCTGAGATTACTGATCTCGCGGTTGAGACTGGCGGTTACTTCGATAGACTGCTGCGCCTGAGTCTGGTTTTTCTGGGAAGCGGTATCAATCGTTTTCGCGGTATTCGTGATGGCAGAGATATTGGTTTGTACTTCGCCAGTGGCCTCCTGCACCCGTTTGGAGAGATTGCGTACCTCATCGGCGACCACCGCAAAGCCGCGACCATGCTCACCGGCACGCGCCGCCTCAATAGCCGCGTTGAGCGCCAGCAGATTGGTCTGGTAGGCAATTTCGCGGATGGTCTGGGCAATCAGACTGATGGCCGCCACCTGCTGAATGAGTGATTCGGAGGCCTGATGATTTTCCTCGATCGTCTTGACCAGGTGTTGCAATGTTTTGCCCACCGTTTCCATTGCCTTTTGCGCTTCTGTGGATGTCCGGGTCAGCGTGTTGGCATGTGCGGTTGCGTTTTTAGAGACGGATACAGAAATCTCGTCCACACGGCGACTGCCGGTTAAATCCCGCCAGGAGGCGTGATAGGCGATCGGGCTGCCGGAGCCGTCTCGGATCACGGTAAAGTGAAGGGCAAAGGTTATTCCACCCAATTCCAGTTCAGAACTGTGCTCAGAAATGCTGCCTGCAGCCAGGTTGCGGAATATCTGACGAATACGTTCCGGTTCTTTATGAAACCGATGGATGGAGTGACCAAGTGCCTGACGCACGTCGGCACCGCGCAAAAGCGGATTCAGTTGCTGGTGATGATGCTGCATGGCTCGCAATGCGGCAGGGTTCATATAAAATATGGCGTTTTCCATGGCGGGGTCTGCCTCACAGAGCATCTCCAGACTCGAGAGAGGGTCCAGCAGCCCGCGGGCGTATTCTGCCAATGCTGTTCTGTTCATTGATGACTCCCTCACTCCTATGTTTATTCGTTAATAGCGATGCCGACATTCAGACCATCAAACCAGTCGAGAAAACGCTGCACGTTATCCCCGCTATAAATGGCGCCATGTTGTGGGCAAAGGTAGTCAATTTTCAGTTTACTCACACGGTTGATCCAGTCTTTTTTGGCCGCATTTGATGGCATCCAGCGCTCATGAAAGTATTTAGCTTCGGTAATGTGCTCTTCGAAAGCGCGACCGGTTTTATCGCTACAATCCACCCAGGCACCATGTCCTGGCGGTAATAGAGCAGCGCCGACATCGCCGGAAAACAGCACTTTAGCCTCCGGATCATAAACGTGAAAGTTTGCCGAAGAATGCAGGTAATGAGCAGGAATGAACTCCAGGCGACGGCCGCCAATCAGCATATCTCCACCTTCATCCGGAATGCCCTGCAAGGGCGCCTCCAAAGCGCCATAATGGCGAATAAAGCCCTCCCAGAGCTTGGGGATATGCCACTGAATCTGCTCATTGCAGCCATGCCAAAGCGGCAGGCTGGAGGCAATATCCGGATCCTGATGGGAAACAAAAGCCGCTTTCAGACTGCTTGGCGGCACTACCTCGACAAGGGCAGCGAAAACCTGCGGAAAAATTTCAAATCCACCAGGATCGAGGATAAGGCTTTGCCCATTCGATTCCATCACGTACACATTGGAGTCGATGACGCGATGTTCGTCCTGATCATAGAGAATCCACCAGCGATGGCTGCCTGCTTCAAATATGGGTGCTGCTTTCATGCTCTAAGCTCTCCAGTTGATGGCGATAAGTGCGGATGACATTGGACACGGTGCGCACAGCCTCACCCATATCGCGTGAGACACGCATAAGGGGGGCACCTGTGTCTTCTGCTAAAGCCGCTTCGATACGGCCATTGGTGACCACATATTCCTGTTCCTCAATGCCCTCTTGTAGGGCATCCACCGCGGCGATGAGACGAAGCAATATCTTCCGTGCATCTGTCTCTTCCTGGGTGATGATTTTTTGCCACTGCGACTGGGTATTATTGAGACTGGCGCAGACCAGCCCATGCTGCGCCATGGCCTGGATCATCGTGTCAAACGATGTTACGAAGCGCTGATGCTGGAGAATACGCATGTGCGCGTGGATCAGGGGTGCAATGGTCTCCTGCAGATGCGACGCGGATTCTTTGAGGCTGGCGGCGCGTTCGCGGAAAGCCTGGGCGACTACGCCATAGCCGGCCAATGCGTTGCCATGACGTTTGACGAGCACCATCGCATTCAAGGCCCGGCGATCAATCTCGCGCAGGGATTTTTCGATGCTCTGGCGGGCGGCAAAGGAAGCGTCGACCACCTGCATGATGCGCTGGACGTCCATCAGGCGGCACCTCGCCGGTCGGGGGTCGTCTTGCCGGTGCTGGGGTGCTCCAAGGCATGACCGAGCAGTGCGCCCGGATCAAGGATGAGGACGACATCGCCCTTGCCGGAAATGGTTGCCCCCTGATACCAGGTTTGCTCGGCGAGAAAATCAATGGGTTTGACCACCGAGTCCTCATTGCCGAGCACTTCTGAAACCATGAAAAGGCCACGTTCGGTGAGAACCCCTTCAATGGGTTCGGAACCCAGACGCAAAGGGCGATCATTGAGCAGGGCGCCGAGGTCTACTATGGGGGTGACTTGGGTGCCATCCACGCGGTAAACGCTGCGACCACCCATACGATGAATACGGCTTTCCTGAATATCCAGCAGGCTTTCGATACTGGAGATGGGCAGGGCGTAGATTTCCCGACGCAGACGCAGGTAAAGTACGGGCAATACCGCCATGGTCAGTGGAAATTCCATGGCAATCGTGGTGCCGAGACCGAGGCGCGTCTGAATGTCCAGATGCCCGCGCAGTTTGCGCACGGTTTCTTTGACCACATCCATACCGACCCCACGACCGGAGAGATCGGTAGCCTGATCCTTGGTGGAGAAACCGGCACGGAAGATCAGTTCTAGCGCTTCCTGTTCCGAGAGCCGGGCGGCCTGATCCGCCGTAATCACCCCTTTGTCGATGGCCTTCTGGGTGACAAACTGGCGGTCTATGCCACGGCCGTCGTCAGATACCTCGATGCGTACTTTGTCGCCGAGGTGTACGGCGGCTACCCGGATCGTCGCGCTACGCGGTTTACCCGCCGCCTGGCGTACATCGGAGGGATCAATGCCGTGGTCGAGGCTATTGCGGATCAAATGTGTCATGGGGCCGGAGAGGGCATCGACGACGGTTTTGTCGATTTCGACTTCCTCGCCGACGATGTCGAGTTTGACTTCCTTACCGAGCTGCCGAGAGGCGTCGCGTACCACGCGGGGCAGTTGCTGGAAGAGGCGCTTGCAGGGCTGCATCCGCAGGCGCATGACCGTGCTCTGGATGTCGTTGACGGTGAGGTCCACCTCACGGGCAATGCGCGCCATATCCTCGTTTTCTTCGCCCAGACTACTGACCGCCGAAGCCAAACGGTTGCGCAGGAGGACCAGTTCGCCGACCTGATTCATGACGGCGTCGAGGCGCAGCGCGTCAACGCGGAGGGTGGTGTCGGCGGCTTCCGGCATGTTCTGCGTGCGCGCACTGGGGTTCGCTATGGGTGCTGGTGTTGCGGACAGCGGTTGCGCATGGAGGTTCTGGGCTGGAAGACCGATGCAGGATGCGGGCGGGTCAAGCGCAAATGCAGCGCTGGCGGGTTGCGTCTGTGCGGTTCGCTCTAGGACGTCATAACCCGGCGCCTGGCCGCCATGAAGTTGATCCAGCACCCGCTCAAACTCTTCCGGGCTGATCTCGTCGCCAGCGGGGCAGAATTGCTCCGGCGGGTCGACCAGACCGGGGGCCTGATTGCCGTAAAGGGCGTCGAGGGTGGCTTCAAATTCGGCCTCACTGATTTCGTCGCTGCTGCCGGGCGCGGAGTGGCTGCTTATATCGGCACGCTCAATGTAAATACCGTTGTGACCGTCGACGGTGATCCGTTGACTGGCCATCAGAGTGGCATCTGTCGACAAACAGGTGGTTGCGTCCGTGCCGGACTCGTCCGTTTCTGCTGTGAGGGCCTGCAGATAGGGTGTTTGACCAGCGGCGAGTTGCTGAATGACCTGGCCCAGATCCACAGGCCCGGCTGCCGGACTTTCGCCGTGGGCCAACTGCTGCAGCATGTCATCGATGACGTCCAGGCCCTTGAGGATGGCGTCGATCATGCTGGCGGAGATAGTCAGCGTATGGGAACGCAGCTTGTCCAGAAGGTCTTCCAGATGATGCGTCCAGCTGACGAGGTGGTCTGCTTCCAGGAATCCCGCCCCGCCTTTCAGGGTGTGAAAGGCCCGAAATACTGATGCCAAAATTTCGTCATTGCCGGGTTCAGATTCCAGCCGAAGGGTGTCTTCCTGGGCTTTTTCGAGGAGCTCGCGGGCTTCGGGAAGGTAGTCCTGCAAAATCTCCATGTCCATGATCAAATCCCCAATTCGGCGAGCAGGGCGTCTACTTCGTCTTGATTGACGCTGGGATCGGAATCCGCAACGTCATCCGCTTGGGGCGCGTAGTCCGGGTTGGCCTGCATCCCGATTTCGGCGAGGGTCAGACGGATACGTTCTTCGACCGCCTGCAGGAGGGTGATGGCCTTTTTCAGCCGCTGACCGGCAAGATCCTGCCCTTGCTGGCTGGTCAGAATGGTGAGCAGGGCATCGTCGATGTGGTGGAGCGATTCGTCGATAAAGCGGTTATGGGCGCTACGAATGTCATTTACGGCATCCTGGGCACGCTCAACGGCCGACAGGGTGACCATGGTCTGCTCTTCAGTGAGGCGCAAAGCCTCCTCCAGCGGATTTTGCGCACTCGAGAGGTTTTCTTCTGCCGTATTGGCAATACGTTTCAGGCCTTCACGGAGAAGCAGTTCGGCCTCACTCAGCAGACGCCCCGGATTCAGTACATGGTTATTCATGACTGAGCTCCCTGAGCGGCTTGCAGGCGTTTGAAAACGGCGTCGAGCTTTTCCTTGAGTGTGTCGGCGGTGAAGGGCTTGACGATATAGCCGTTCACTCCGGCTTGAGCCGCTTCCAGGATGTTCTCGCGTTTGGCCTCTGCCGTGACCATGAGGACCGGTATGTGCTTGAGTTGGGCGTCTGCACGAATAGCACGGAGCAGGTCGATACCCTGCATGTTGGGCATGTTCCAGTCAGAGACGACAAAATCGAAGGGTCGGTTGCGCAGTTTTTGCAGCGCCTGTACCCCGTCTTCGGCTTCATCAAAATTGCTGAAACCCAGCTCCCGCAACAGGTTGCGCACAATCCGGCGCATGGTGGAAAAGTCGTCCACTACGAGGATGTGAATGCTTTTATCGACCTGATCTATTCCCATATACCCCTTTTCTCCTCCTTGAGCGGCAGCCCCTCTGATCGGCTGCCGAGAGCTCGCCGTCCGCACAACGGACGTCTCTCTAATCTGTGATGGTTTTAAGCAAACTCTATTCCAGGAAAAATGCGCTGCTGGTCAGTTGCGGCCTTAGTTGAGCTATACGGCACGGCAGCCTGGAAACTGAAGGGGCTCCGCCGCCCGGATCATCAGCGGACGGGTGACCAGTATTGGGGATAACCCTGATGTTTGGTGAGGTTGGCGATGCGTTGCGTGACGGTATCGGCAGCGATCCGACTGGGCACGGGGCCCACCAACACGCGGTAAAGATGGTTCTGTGGCAAGGTGCCGATGCACGTGCTGAAGCCTTTGCTTTTGAGCGGTTTTGCCAGATCAGTTGCCATGCTGGAGCGCCCGAAAGCCCCCAGTTGCACATACCAGCCAGCATCGCTGCAGGTGTTGTCAACGGATGGGGCGGGGGCCGTTGGCGCTTTACGGGTGGGTGGAGCTGACTTCTGCGTCAGGGTGGGACGAGTCAATACGGGCATTGGGGCGGGTGTCGGGCGCGGGTTGGCTGCGACAATTTTTTGGCGAACTGGAGACCGCCTGGATCCTTTGGCAATAACCGTGGGTGAAACAATTGGATTCGCACTGGTGTTGATGGCGGTTGCTGACTGAGTTGAGATCGTCGGGGTGGTAACTGCTGCGGTGGGTTTGGCGGAGTTAACAGAGGATATTACCGCGATGGGTTGCGGCAGGCTCAAAAAAACGCTGGCCCCACTGGATTGAAGGGTATTGGGAGTGCTTTCGTCGTGTCGTTCGGAATGTTTCCGGTATACCCCC
>NZ_JBYCKR010000103.1:0-2590 GCF_057473505.1 Acidithiobacillus sp. TH-A35
AAAACATCGCCTTGTTGCAGATTAGCCCGCGCACGAAAAATCTTGACCATGCCATCGCGCCTTACTAACATAAACAAAATATGTGGCGATGGAGTCCGCCCAATAACCGCCTTTATAGGCTAATGACTGCTACTGATCCTGATCGCAAGATCGGGCGGTGGGGAGTTGGAAACCATATAAAGGGGAAGGCATGCTCGACGATATCGTCCTGCAGTGTGGACAGGTCTTGACGGTGTTATGGTTGTCACCGCTCTTGCACGGCTTCGTTGTCACCACGGAAGAGCGCGGACAGGGGCGGTCCATATTCCAGCCCTATCGGGATCTCTGGAAACTCTTCCACAAAACCCTGCTGATACCGGAACCTGCGTCCTGGGTGTTTTTCTGGGCGCCGGTGGTGGCCTTTACCGCCATGCTCATCGTGCCGATGCTGATTCCGATATTGGCCATCGTGACCGACCAGCCCTCGGAGGAAGCTATCGCCTTGCTGGTATAGACCTCCAGCATCCAGCCCGCTCAATGCTTATATCCGGATATTGTTACTTGTTATTTTTGCCCGTGTTTTTTTAATATGAGGGGGTAAAGATGTTCGCCACTTTCGGCTTCATTGCCCTGTTTGCCGTCCTCGGCGCCTGGGTGCGTTATGGACAGACCCTGCTGGTGCAGACGGTATTCGGCCGCGGCTTCCCCTGGGCCACCCTGAGCATCAATGTGCTTGGTTGTTTTGTCATGGGTTTTCTTTTTTTTGAGACCTTGGAACGTATTTCTGTGAGTCCGGAATTGCGCACGGGCATGCTCACCGGTGGCCTGGGCGCTTACACCACTTTTTCAACATTCTCCCTCGAAACCTTGGTGCTTTTTGAAAATGGCGAGGCCGTCAAGGGCCTGCTGTATATGTTTACATCGCTGTTTCTTTGCGTCGGTGCCGCTTTTGCCGGGGCCTGGGTTTCCCGCAGTATCTGAGAGGTGCATCATGACGACCGTATCCGTAGTACGCGTTTATATTAAGGAAGGCGACAAGCATGGCGGCCACAATCTCATGGAGGAGATTTTCCGCATGCTCCATGATCAGCACAAAGTGCTTGGTGTCACCGCTTTTCGTGGTATCGCGGGCTTTGGCAGCAATGGGGAAGTGCATGCCGACGATGTTCTGCGCCTCAATGTGCATTTGCCGCTGGTACTGGAATTTTTTGACGAACCGGAGACCGTGGATGCGGTGATGCCGCACCTGCGGGAATTGGTGCCACCGGGTCACATTCTGCGCTGGGAAGCCGATTGCGGTTGCGAATGAAGCATCATTATGCAGACGTTTGAATAGCCGAGGGTGTTCTATACTTCACAGAGGGCAGGTGTTCGCGCTTATGACTGGGTATTTCTGCCATTCATTTTGAGAGAACAGGAGTCGCAACGTGAAAGATCTACGCACCAACTTTTTGGACCACGTCAAAAAGGGTCTCAACGGAAAACCGCTGTTTCTGCGCATACTCTTCTGGGATGGCCATGAATACGCTTTCAACCAGGAGATCCGCGTCACCATGCGCATCAGCTCCGCCAAACTCATCTCGCGCATGCTCATGGGCAGTGCCCTGGACGTGCTCGGCGAAGGGTATGTGGAGGGCACCATCGGCATCGATGGTCGCTATCAGGATATTCTCGCGGTGGCGGAAGGGCTGAGCGACGCCTTCCCCGCCAAAAAGCCCAGAGGCGGCATTTTCCGCAAATATCAGGCCGCCCATAGTAAATCCCGGGATGCCGAAGCGATTCACTACCACTACGATGTTTCCAATGACTTTTACAAGCTCTGGCTGGACCGCAACATGGTCTACTCCTGCGGCTACTTCAAGACCGGCGTAGAAGATATCGACACCGCGCAGGAGCAGAAGCTGGATCATATCTGCCGCAAACTCCATCTGCAGCCCGGTGAAAAACTTCTCGATATCGGCTGCGGCTGGGGTGGCCTGCTGAGCTGGGCCGCAACACATTACGGGATTCAGGGCGTGGGGGTCACCCTTAGCGAGCAGCAGTTTGCCTACGCCAAGGAACGCATAGAACGCGAGGGCCTGGCGAACCGCGTGGAAATTCGCCTACAGGATTACCGCGACATTCCCGAACGGGATTATTTCGATAAGGTCTCTTCGGTAGGGATGCTCGAGCACGTCGGCCGCACCAAGCTTGGAGAATATTTTGGCGTCATCAACCGGGTGCTCAGGGAAGGTGGCTGGGTGATGAATCATGGCATCACCGCCAGCCAGCAGGATGACGAAGACGGGCATCATTCCGGCAGCGATTTCATGGATAAGTACGTCTTCCCCGACGGCGAAATCCCGCATTTGTGGCGTCTGGTATGGGAAATGGCGGGGCAGGATCTGGAAGTCCTGGATGTGGAAAACCTCCGCCCCCACTACGCCCAAACCCTCATCCATTGGGTACAACGCCTGGAAGCACACAAGGACGAAGCCATCGCCATGGTGGGTGACAAGCGCTATCGCATCTGGGCAATCTACATGGCGGGCTGCGCCTATGCCTTTTGGCGCAACTGGTCGGCCCTGCACCAGGTGCTGGCCGTCAAACAGGGCGGTGCCGAGCTGACGCC
>NZ_JBYCKR010000104.1:0-2459 GCF_057473505.1 Acidithiobacillus sp. TH-A35
ACTTATTGAGTAGTCGTGTTTTAATGATAGGTTTGGCCATTATTTTTATAATTCGCGGAAGGAGTGCTTTATGGGTTGGATGCAATGGTCTGTGCTGGCAGCGGGCGGCATGTTGGTGTTGACAGGATGTGCGACGACCACGACGAACGGCATGGCACCACCGCCGCAAGATATGGCGAGTAACTACCCGGCACTTGCCCCGTCCCCTCTGCCGCCTGCCCCGACCAGGCCATTGCCGTCGGTACGCCGCGCGCCCGCTGCTTTATCGCAGGCTGCATCACCCGTAGTCCCTCCGCCAGTGGCTTTCTCGTCCACGCCCTTACCGCTGGCTCCCCTTACCGCGGTACCGACTACTCCGGCCGTACCCAGCATTCCGGCAGTGCCTTCTGTTGCGCAGACCCTGAGCAGCGCTAAAACATCCTTTCCCGGCGAGTGGCAGGCGGATATGACCAAAGCGCGTCAGGACAGTGCCCAGTGTGCGGCGATGTCGTCTGCTGCACAGACGGCGTGCTGGCAGGGCGTTTCCACCTGGGCGCAGAAGCGGGCGGCGCACTACCAATCTCTTGGTACCCAGGCAACGGGCGCCCAGGCTCAGCAGATGCAGTCTGCAGCAAAGTTTTTTGGAGTAACCGGGGAATGGGCCAGTGCTTGCGGCGCCCTCACCTCACAGCAATGTGCGGAATCGCCACTGATCAGTAAAATGCAGCAATGGAAGGCGTCTGTGGGGATTCCGGGAGTGACGGCACCCACGCCCTAGCATTCGCCATTGACCCGGAGGACAACGGGCACGGCGTCGGGACCAAGGACGGAAGCAGCGGCCGATTTTTTCATTCTCCTGCGGATATGCTTTCATCAGGGTCAGCCTCGCTCTGGAAATGCTCGCGCCGCCGGGAATATGGTGCGGCGAAGGCTTGCAGTGTAGACCCCCATGGGGGCGGCTTTAGATCCGGGCCTCTGACTCGGGCCGAAGGCGATTGTCACCCTAAAAATTAATTTCCCTGGACTGCCAACACATGGCGTTTCAAATCCGCAAGAAGTGTCTGATCATTGATCACCCGCGGTACCTTATTCTGACCGCCCAGTCTGCCGCGGGTGCGCAGCCTTTCGCAAGCCGTGGTCATCTTCGTGCTGGCCGTGCTCCTCGGAGTTCACCTGCGTTTTGAACCCGCGGCGATCATTGGGTTGCTGGTGTTCACGCTGCTGGGATCGGCCGTCTTCGCCACCTTTTCCCTGGTGATCGCCTGCCTGGTCAAGACCCGCGAGCGCTTCATGGGGTTGGCCAATTGCTGACTATGCCGCTTTTCTTCGCGAGCAATGCCATTTACCCTGTGGCGCTAATGCCCTCGTGGCTCGCCGCCATCGCCCGCCTCAACCCCCTGACCTATCTGGTCGACGCCTTGCGGGCCTTGATGCTTGTGGGCTGGCAGAGCACTTTGGGACTGGGCACTGACTTGGCCGTTCTGAGCATTGTCCTGGCGGTGCTGGTGGCTGTGGCGGCACGTATTTATCCTATAATTTTAGGGTGAAAAAGGGGTCGCGGTAAGATAATCCAAATTTTCCGGGAGCGCCGGCGTCCATACCATGCCTCATTCCAACACGCAATTGCATGAAATCAGGGCGGCCGTTCTGCGCGAGCAGGGCCGTCCCCTGAGGATCGAAACCCTTGAGCTGGAAGGCCCGCGGGACGACGAAGTGCTGGTGCGCATTGTCGCCACCGGCATCTGCCACACCGACATCGACATCTGCGATGACTGGGACGGGAGCGCCACTCCGGTGGTGCTGGGCCATGAGGGTGCGGGGGTGGTGGAGGAGGTCGGCAAGGGCGTGAAGAGCGTCGAGCGCGGCGACCATGTCGTGCTCTCCTACCAGTCCTGTGGCCGCTGCCAGCACTGCCGAGAGGGGCGCCCCGCCCACTGCGTGCACTTTTACCTGCTGAACTTTGGATTCCAGCGCCTAGACGGCAGCAATGCGCTGCATCGCAGCGGTGTTCGCGGGCATTTTTTCGGCCAGTCTTCGTTCGCCACCCACGCCCTGGCGACCGAGCGCAATCTCGTCCAGGTTCCCGAGGATTTGCCCCTGGAGATGCTGGCGCCGCTGGGGTGCGGAATGCAGACCGGAGCGGGCACGGTGATGAATTCGCTGCAGGTCCCCGAGGGGGCGAGCATCGTCGTTTTTGGCACGGGGGCTGTAGGCCTGGCTGCGGTCATGGCCGCTCGCCTTGTTGGTGCGAATCCGATCATCGGCGTTGACATCCTCCCCGCGCGGCTCGCCCTTGCTCTGGAGTTGGGCGCAACCCACGTGATCGACAATCGCCATGAGGACATCTCCGCCCGTATCGGTGAGATCACCGGCAGCGGTGTCGACTATGTACTGGAGATCACTGGCGACGCGAAGCTACATCAGCTTGCCATCGATATATTGAATCCGGGTGGCGCTATGGCACTCATCGCCAGCCCGGA
>NZ_JBYCKR010000105.1:0-4696 GCF_057473505.1 Acidithiobacillus sp. TH-A35
GGGGAAAGCCCCCGGCGCTTTTGCTCAAACAACACCGAAATTACTTGGTGATATAGATTTTCGCCTGGCTGCGCAGATAGGCGACAAACTTGGCGGCCTCCTGCTGCTGCAACTGCATCTTGATACGATCCTTCATGGCGCTCAGTGGTGGGGGGGTCAGGGCACGAGTCGCCTGGACCTCAATCACATGGTAGCCGAACTGTGTCTGCACCGGGCCAACGGGCTTGTCGATAGGGGCTGTCTCAATGGCCTGAGCGAAGGGCGGAACGACCATACCGGGGACAATCCAGCCCAGCTCGCCACCGTGGGCGGCGCTGGCCTTGTCAATGGAGTCTTTTTCCGCCAGGGCAGAGAACTTCTTGCCGGCCTTGAGCTCGGCCATAACCTTGTCGGCCTCGGCCTTGGTCTTCACCAGGATGTGACGCACTTCAAATTCCTTTTTGCCCATGGCCTGGACGAACTTGTTGTAGGCATTCTGAATGTCGGCCTCAGGAACCGGATGATCTTTCACATACTGGTCCACCGCCGCATCGGCCAAGATCTGGCGCTTGGCTATGGCCAGACGTTGCTTGACATCAGAGGACTGGTTCAGCTTGTGATTGATGGCGTACTGCGAAAGTACTTCCATGTTTACCAGATTTTGCACCACTTGCTCGCGGGCATTGGGCTCTTTGGCAAGCGCCGGGCTCATGGACATGATGGCCTGCACCTGGCTGTTGTCGATGGCGGTACCATTGACGGTGGCGACAGGGGCAGCAAAAGCAGGTACTGCAAAAGCGCTGACTGTGGCAGCAAGAATGACCGCGCGAAGTTTCATAAATTTTCCTTCAGGTTAAGTGACGCTGGCCCTATTATCCATAGTGGCGGACAAAGGGGAAGTCTCAGGAGGTACTACGTTGTAGTGGCGCCTCTGTTTCCCGACGTTTTTCAGGACCGAGGAGAAGTTCCACCAGGGTAAGAGCAAAATCCATGGCCGTACCCGGCCCCCGTGAAGTGATCAGAGGACCATCAATCACTACGGCACTTTCTTGATAGGTATAGTCCGAGCTCTGCGGGTCGAGGATGCCTGGATAGGCGGTGACCTGCCGCCCGTCGAGCAGATGGTGGGTGGCCAGCATGCCAGGTGCCGCACAAATGGCGGCAATAATCTGCCCCCGCCGGTGTCTTTCCTGCAGAAGCTGAATAAGCGGTCGATGCTTTGCCAGTCGCTGTACACCCTCATTGCCGCCAGGGAGCAGGATTACATCGACATCAACGCTGACCACATCGGCTAACAGTGCGTCGGGTTGCAGGCGCAACCCACGCCCGCCGGTGACCAATCCTGCATCGAGCCCAGCGAGGACAACTTTTAAACCCGCCCGCCGTAGAATGTCGCAGGAGATCACCACCTCCATATCCTCGAAGCCGTCCGCTACGGGGATAAGTACCTGTATTGCCGAGGTCACCATGGCCCTGTTCCTCTTAAGAATAAATGCACAATCTCTACCATTCGGGCGGCCCGAACAGCCACCCTTGGTTCGACCGTGCGCGTGCGAAATTTATCCATGATCAGCGCATGACAAAGCAAAATATTCCTGGCCGGATCATTGTCCCACTGCTTTCGGAAGGGGAATCACGGTATCGACGGTATGCCCCTTTTCCTGTACCGGGACCGCCTTGCCTTCCAGTATGGCGAGTGCTTCGCGCAGAGGGTAATCCTTGGCCGGATCTGGCTTCAGGACACTGCTGGCGGCCATAGCCTCATCTTCCTTGGTGGACTGAGTGGCGGCAGTGGCGGGGATCGGCAGGGCGATGGTGTACTGGGGGGCGACCTTGCTGCACTCGTCCGGCGCTTTCAGCACACCATGCAGTTCCGACTCCTTCAGGAGGTCGGCATCCAGGGTGCGCAGCTGTGCATTGGCTGGCTGCACCTTAATATTGGGAACGATACCCTGGCTCTGGATGGAGCAGCCCGCAGGGGTGTAATAGAGTGCCGTCGTCAGTTTGAGGGCGCCGCCATTGCTCAGCGGCATCACCGTCTGTACCGACCCCTTGCCAAAGCTGCGCTGGCCCATGACCAGAGCACGGTGCTCGTCTTTGAGGGCGCCGGTGACAATTTCGGCCGCCGAGGCCGAGCCGCCATTGATGAGCACAATCATGGGCGCGCCGTGGAGGTAGTCTGGTCCATGGGCGGAGAAGCGCATGTCGCTGTTGGCGGTACGGCCCTTGGTGTAGACGATCAGTCCTTTGTTCAGGAAGGTACCCGCCGTCTCAACCCCGGCCCCGAGCACCCCACCCGGATTATTGCGCAGGTCGAGGATCAAGCCGTTGAGATGCCCGTTGGCCTCCTGCTCCAGATGCTCTACGGCCTTGCGGGTCGCACTGCCGGTGTTTTCCTGGAACTGACTGATACGGATGTAGCCAATGCCGGGTGCAAGCATGGCAGCGCGCACACTCTGTACCTTGATGACGGCGCGGGTCAGGGTGAAATGCAGGGGCTGAGCCTGATGAGGTCGCAAAATGGTCAGGGTTACCTGCGTACCGGGTTTGCCGCGCATCATATCCACGGTCTTTTGCAGGCCGACGCCCTGCAAAAGCTTGCCGTCAATTTTGACGATGAGGTCGCCTGATTCGATGCCCGCCTTTGCTGCCGGGGTACCGTCGATGGGGGCAACGACTTTAAGTGCCCCATGATCGCCTGTTACCTCGATGCCCAGCCCGCCAAACTTGCCATTGGTGAGCACTTGCATCTCTTTGAATTCTTTGGGTGTCAGATAAGCAGAGTGGGGGTCCAGGGCGCTGACCATGCCATTGATGGCGCCATCCATCAGTTTCTTGTCGGAAGTGGGGTCGACGTAATTGGATTTGACGATCTCGAAGATCTGACTGAAGGTCTGGATTTGTTCCAGCGGGATTTTATCCTGATCCCTAGCCGCGTAAACGGTGACCGCAAAACTGATGCTGACGCCCAGAACGAGCCCAACACCGATGCCCAGAAAAATACCGCGGCGCGGTTTAGGGAAGCGGGGAGTGGACATGGATGAAGTCTCCGAGGGTGTAACAACAACCCGTGAATATGCGCGGTAAAAGGAAGGCGACCGGCAACATGGTGCATCTCATAAAGGTCAAGTCATTCCTCAATTGTGAATGTAGTCCAAGGGATTAACAGGGTGTCCTGCGTTACGCATCTCAAAATAGAGGCCGTCGTTCCCTAACTCCCCACCGCTGCCGACACTACCTACCGGGCGACCTGCAGAGACCTGTTCTCCGACGTGGACATTGGTAGCGCCCAAGTGCCCGTATATGGCTAATAAGCTGCGTGCGATTTGCACAATGACAATCTGTCCATAGCCCCGTAAAGGTCCCGCATAAAGTACCATGCCGGGCGCAATGGCGCGAACTTGTGTCCCTACTGCGGCCTGGAAGGTGACGCCCTGCCAGTCGAGTCCGCCAGTCACTCGCGGCGCACCAAAACGGGCGCTGATAGGCCCGCTTACCGGTGCGGGGTAGTTGCCGTGGCCGACGATGGGCGTGGCAGGCAACGCGGGCGTGGGCGCCGCCGCTATCACTGGAGGGTGAACTACGGTGGTGGGCGGCTGCTTTTGCGCGTTTGCCGCACGTTGAACCTGCTGTGCCCGCGCTGTTTCCTGCTCCCGCCGCGCGCGCTGTTCTGCCTGTTTCTCCTGGGCCAGGCGACGTTGCTCAATGGCCTGCCGTCGTGCGGCAATTGCCGCTGCACGACGGGCCGCCGCTTCGGTTTTGGCCTTGCGTTGCGCCTTGGCGGCAGCCGCCGCGGCCGCTTTGGCGCGGGCGACCTCTTCCTGATGGCGGAACTGTACGACCAGATGGCCCACCAACCCATCGAGAATATTGGCGTTCGCCTGCAGTTCGGAAATCTTCGCCTTGTCGGCGGCAATGCGGTTTGCCAACTGGTTTTCCAGTGCGGCGTGATGTTGGCGCTGTTGCTGGAGGGTTTGCTCTTGAGCACCGACTTGCCGTGCCAACTGGGCGAGGTGCGTTTCGTGGGTTTGCACCTCGTGCTTGGTGTTCAGTATTTGTTGCGCTGTGTCTTGCGTCTTGATAATAAGTGTACTGCGCGCCTTAGCGAGGGACCCATAAAAGACGCTCATACGCCCCAGTTCTCCCGGACGTTCCGTTTGCAGCCAGACCGCCAGCGGCGTGACACCACCCAGCGTGTAGGCGGCACGTAACTGCTGGGCGAGAATGCCTTTTTGCTGAGCCAGTTCGGCCTGGAGTGCACTGATTTTTGCCCGCAGGTCAGCAATCTGCGCTTGTGCCTGGTGCTGCTGCTGCTGAATACCGGCCAGTCTTTTTTGTGTAGAAGCAACAAGTTGATTAATAACGATTATTTCTTCGCGCAGTTGTGCCTGGGTTTTCTGCCCCGCCGCGAGGTGCGCCTGCATTTGCCCCAAGTTCTCGTGGATATGCTCCAGCTTTTGCCGACTGTTTTGTATTTTCTCTTGCAACGTCGCCGCTCCCCCTCCGACCGGGAGGAGAATGGTCAAAGCAAGCAGTGCGCCAATGCGGGGATGGGGCAAAAGCGACATAGCTTAGAAGGTCTGTACCAGGTTTTTCCCGCTCATCTCAGGAGGTATCGGCAAGCCCATGAGCTGAAGCAGGGTGGGGGCCAGATCTTCCAGAGCACCGCCGGAAAGAACCTTGGCAGGACGCCCGATATAAAGCAGGGGCACAGGAT
>NZ_JBYCKR010000106.1:0-4009 GCF_057473505.1 Acidithiobacillus sp. TH-A35
CGGGATGGCAAGGTCCAGCGCCGGACAGAGTTCCAGTGCCGCAGCATGTACCGCGTCATAGAGCGCCGCATCTTCTCCCGGATGGTCTGCCGCCGCCATCCAGTTGGCCGAGAGCTTGATATCCCCCAGCGCGGCCACATCGGCGGCAAACAGGTTGGTGAGGGCTTCGGCAATGGCCAGCCGGGCGCTGGCCGCGGGATTCAACACCGCCACCGGGGCGCGCTCGCCGATGGCCATGGCCTCGCCGTGGGTATTCCAGAAGTCCGCTGCCGTGACCCCGCAATCGGCCACCGGCACCTGCCATGGCCCCACCATCTGGTCGCGGTGAATCAGGCCGCCGACACTGCGGTCCCCTATGGTGATCAGGAATTCCTTGCTGGCTACCGAGGGATGGCGCAAAACGGCATAGGCGGCAGCACGCAAATCGGCACCCGACAGGTCCAGCGGGCGCAAATCGGGCTGCACATGCCGACTGTCCCGCTCCATGCGCGGCGGGCAGCCCAGCAGGGCGCTGAGGGCCATATCCACCGGCCGGTCATGGAGCAGGGAATCCTCCAGAATCAGGGCATCCTCCGCCGTGGCTTCTCCCAGGACCGCCCAGGGGCAGCGCTCGCGGGCGCAGATCTCCGTGAAACGCGGCAAGTCTGCTGCCGCCACAGCCAGCACATAACGCTCCTGCGCCTCATTACTCCAGATCTGCATGGGCGACATGGCCTGTTCTTCATTGGGCACCGCCCGCAGTTGCAGACAGCCGCCACGACCACCATCGTGCAACAACTCGGGAATGGCGTTGGAAAGCCCGCCCGCCCCGACGTCATGGATGGACAAAATAGGCGAATCCTCTCCCAGAGCAATACAACGCTCGATCACTTCCTGGGCCCGGCGCTGCATTTCCGGATTGCCACGCTGCACCGAGGCAAAATCCAGTTGCTCATCCCCTGCCCCGCTGGCCACACTGGAAGCAGCACCGCCACCCAGACCGATGAGCATGGCCGGGCCGCCGATAACCAGCACCTTGGCGCCTTCCGGCAGAGGCTTCTTCTCCACCAGCAAGGGGCGAATCTGCCCCAGACCGCCGGCCAGCATGATGGGTTTGTGGTAGCCGCGGTGCAGCCCGTCCTGATCGCATTCGAAGACCCGGAAATAACCGGCAATGGCTGGGCGGCCGAATTCGTTGTTGAAGGCCGCAGCACCCAGGGGGCCTTCGCGCATGATGTCCAGCGCCGAGCGGATACGCGCCGGCTTTCCGTAAGGGTTTGCCTCCCATGACTGGATATAGCCGGGAATCCGCAGATGTGACACCGAGAAGCCAGTCAAACCCGCCTTGGGCTTACCGCCCCGCCCGGTGGCACCCTCGTCGCGAATCTCGCCGCCGCTCCCCGTGGCCGCTCCGGGAAAAGGCGAAATGGCCGTCGGATGGTTGTGGGTTTCCACTTTCATCAGAATGGCGGTGCGCTCTTCCGCTACGGCATACGCTCCCGACACATCCACCGCGAAAGGCTGGCTCAGCGCGCCACCTGCCATGACCGCGGCATTGTCCTTATAGGCGGATAGCGTGCCCTGCGGATGCAGGCGGTGAGTTTCGCGAATCATGGCGAAGAGGCTGAGGGCCTGATCCTGGCCATCCAGCCGGAAGGCCGCATTGAACACCTTATGCCGACAATGCTCGGAGTTGGCCTGCGCAAACATCATCAGTTCGGCATCACTGGGATCGCGGCCCAAGTCGGAAAAATAATCAAACAGATAATCCAGCTCCGCCGGAGCGAGAGCGAGCCCCATACGGTTATTGGCCGAAAGCAAGGCGGCACGCCCCTCTTTGTGCAGAGGAATGCGGGTCAGTGATGCGGGTTCCGGATGGGCAAAAATGGCCTCTGCCGCCGCCCAGTCCGGCAACACCGACTCGGTCATGGGATCGTGCAAAAGCCCGCTCATCGCCTGCAACTCCGCCGCGCTGAAGGCCGCACCGCCGGCTTTGCGCAAGCGATACGAAACCCCCCGTTCGATACGCCGCACCGCCCCCAATCCACAGTGTCCGGCAATATCCGTCGCTTTGCTGGACCATGGCGAGATGGTCCCGAGACGGGGCACCACGCAGACTTCCTGTGCGTCCTCTGCATGTCCTTCAGCAGGTTCCCCGTAATGCAGCAAAGCGGTCAGCACCCCCATTTCTGCCGACGTCAGGGGCGCGCCGAGATCAATCAGATGGACGTATTGAGCGACTGCGCTCTGGACGGGAAAACCCTCGGCAACGAGGATGCGTAGCAAGTGTTGCACACGAAAGGCGGACAGCGCCGCAGAGCCGCGAAGCAGCAGCATGGGATGATCCCTCATTCAAGAAACGCGGCAGGACGACTCAGAAGACTATCCCGCTGGAAAGATACGATTTTATGATGCTGCAGGAAGCGGCACGCCCAAGCGGCGCGCAACTTCTACATAGGCTTCTACCACCCCGCCCAGATTGCGACGAAAGCGGTCTTTATCCATTTTTTCCAGACTCTGGGCATCCCAAAGTCTACAGCCGTCGGGGCTGAATTCGTCACCGAGATACAGCTCACCGTCAAAACGCCCGAACTCCAGCTTAAAGTCCACCAGAATCAGATTCGCCTTTGCAAATAGTGCGGACAGCAACATATTGACCCGCGTCGTCCAACGGCGCATGGCCTCTACTTCTTCTGCCGTCGCCCAACCAAAAGTGCGAATATGGGACGTGTTGATCATGGGATCGTGCAGCGCATCGTTCTTCAGAAAGAATTCCAGCGTCGGCGGCTCCAGAATCCGGCCCTCCTCGATACCCAGGCGCTTGGACAAGGACCCCGCCGCCCGATTCCGCACCACACACTCCACCGGGATCATCTCCAGACGGCGCACCAGGCTTTCTCGCGCATTGAGGCGGCGGATAAAATGGGTCGGCACCCCCTCACCCTGCAAATATTCCATGATGAAGGCATTGAACGCATTGTTTATCTCGCCTTTATGGGCGAGTTGCTCGACCTTTTCGCCGTCAAAAGCCGAAGTGTCATCCTTGAAATGCAGGACCAACTCATCGGGTGATTCGCTGGCATAGACGATCTTGGCCTTACCCTCGTAGAGGGCAGTGCGTTCACTCATCGGGGTTGTCCTTCCGGAAAGACACGGGCGAAAATGGCGTCGATATTGCGGGTGTGATAGGCGAGATCAAACAACTCAGCCAGTTCCGGCGCGCTCAGATAAGGCTGAATCTGCGGGTCCGCTGCCAGGAGAGATTTGAAGTCCGCATTCGCCTCCCAGACCTGCATCGCGTTGTGCTGCACCACCCGATACGCGTCTTCGCGCAGCATGCCCTTCCCGGTGAGCGCCAGCAGCACCCGCTGTGAGAAAATCAGGCCATGCATCTTGTGCAGGTTATCCAGCATCCGCTGCGGATAAACCACGAGCCGTTCCAGCAGGCCGCTCGCCCGATGGAACATGAAGTCCATGACGATGCAGGCATCGGGGCCGATCACCCGCTCCACACTGGAGTGGGAAATATCGCGCTCATGCCAGAGGGCGATGTCCTCCAGCGCCATACCCGCATAACCGCGCAGCAGGCGGGCGAGACCGGTCAGATTCTCGGAGAGGATAGGATTGCGCTTGTGGGGCATGGCGGAACTGCCCTTCTGCCCGGCGGTAAATGGCTCCTCCGCCTCCAACACCTCGGTGCGCTGCAAATGACGAATTTCCACGGCAATCTTTTCAATGGAACCGGCAATCACCGCCAAGGTGCCGAAAAACTCGGCGTGACGATCCCGGGAAATGACTTGCGTGCTGGCCAGTTCCGGAGCCAGCCCCAGCTCCGCACAGACCGCGTCTTCGACACCGGGGTCGATGTTGGCGAATGTTCCGACGGCCCCCGACAACATGCCCGCCGACACGGCGGCGATGGCTCTGACCAGACGTTGCCGGTTGCGCTGTGCCTCGGCACACCAGACCGCCACTTTCAGGCCAAAAGTGATGGGCTCCGCATGAATGCCATGGGAGCGGCCGATCATCA
>NZ_JBYCKR010000107.1:0-2695 GCF_057473505.1 Acidithiobacillus sp. TH-A35
CGGGCTTATCCGCCCTGGCACTGACCACAGACACCTCCATTCTCACCGCCATCGGCAATGATTACGGCTATGAACGCTTGTTCGCGCGGCAGGTGCAGTCCCTGGGCCGCAAAGGGGACGTGCTGATCGGTTATAGCACTTCCGGGAAATCGCCTAACATTCTCCGGGCCTTTGAGGAGGCACGGCAGCGGGGATTGGTGACCATCGGCCTCACCGGAAATCGCGGCGGCCCCATGCAAGGCCTGTGCGACCATCTACTGGAAGTGCCCTCCGGCGACACGCCGAAGATTCAGGAGGCGCACCTGGTATTGGGCCATATTCTCTGTGGTCTGATAGAGAACGCCCTGTTCTCGCCGCAACCCTAATGGAGGCCATCATCCTGGCGGGCGGTTTCGGCACCCGTCTGCGTGCGGTAGTGCCGGACGCTCCCAAACCCATGGCCCCGGTGGCGGGGCGGCCCTTTTTGGAGCTATTGCTACAGAATTTGTCCCGTCAGGGTGTGAAGCGGGTGGTTCTTTCGCTGGGGTATAAGGCAGAGGTCATCACCAGCCACTTCGGTGGCTGCTACCACGATATGGAACTAGCTTACGCTATCGAGGACACCCCCCTGGGTACCGGCGCTGCGGTGCGGCAGTCGTTGACGTATTGCCACGGCGACCATGCCCTCGTGTTGAATGGCGACACTTACCTGGAAGTGGAGATAAGTCGGCTGGAGGATCTCTGGCAAAGCGATCGGCGGCCATTGATCGTTGCCCGCGAGGTTGCGGATACCGCCCGCTATGGGCGCCTGGAAGCGAAAAACGACCAGGTGATGCGTTTCGCGGAGAAGGCGGCATCCGGGCCGGGCCTGATCAATGTAGGCTGCTATTTGTTTCCAATACATCTGCTGGATGCGTTCCCCTTGGGTCAACCCTTTTCCCTGGAACAGGATTTCCTGGTGGGAGCGGTGCAACGTGCGTCCTTCGGTTTATTGGTTACCCGTGGCCGATTTATCGACATCGGGGTGCCCGAAGACTACGCCCGCGCCCAAGTGGAGCTTGCCGCGCTGTGAGGCGACGCGCCCTCTTTCTGGATCGCGATGGTGTCATCAATGAGGATACGGCCTATGTATGCCGTCAGGAGCATTTCACTTTTATCGACGGCATCTTCGACCTGGTGGCATCGGCCAAAGCCAGGGGGTTTCTCGTCGTGGTGGTCACCAATCAGGCGGGCATCGGGCGCGGATATTATACCGAGGAGGACTTTCATTCCTTGATGAAATGGGTGAATGGCCGTTTTGCGGCGCGAGGCGGTGCACTGGACAAAATCTACTTTTGCCCGAGCCACCCCGAACATGGGGTCGGTGCTTATAAGCGTGAAAGTCCCTTCCGTAAGCCGGCTCCCGGTATGCTGCGGGCGGCGATCCAGGAGCTGGACATCGATCCGTCCCGGTCTGTGCTCATCGGGGACAAGATGACGGATATTGAGGCGGGTCGGGCAGCGGGCATTGCAATCAATCTGCTTTTCCGCCCCGAGGCGGGGGAAAGCTATCAGCCCTCCATCTCCCAACTTAGTGAGGCAGGGGCTTATCTGGACGAGGAGAGGAACCCATGATCTATGATTTTTGTGTGGTTGGCGGTGGCATTGTAGGATTCGCAACGGCGATGCAGCTTTTGCAGTTTCACCCCGGTGCAAGTCTGCTCATCCTTGAAAAGGAAAATAGCCCTGGCCTTCATCAAAGCGGACATAACAGTGGGGTCATTCATGCGGGTATCTACTACGCGCCTGGGAGTCTCAAGGCGCAGTTGTGTCGTGACGGACTCAATGCAAGCAAAGCATTCTGTCGTGACCACGATCTGCCTTTTGAGGAATGTGGCAAGCTCATTGTGGCAACGAATGATATCGAGCGTGAGCGCATTGATGCGCTGTATGCACGTGCGCACGCCAACGGCTTAAGTCTCGAACGGATCGACGGTGAGGAACTGGGCCGCAGGGAGCCGAATATCAGCGGGGTGGCCGCACTTTATAGCCCGGAAACAGCCATCACCGACTTCGCTGCCATTTGCCGCAAGATGGCCGATCTCGTCGCTGAGCAGGGCGGCGAAATTCATTACGGCACTACTGTCGATAATATTGTGGAAAAAGACGCGCATGTGGAGATCGGCGCGGGCGGAAACGCCTGGCGGGCCAAGAAGTTCGTTGCCTGCGCGGGGGCGCAATCAGATCGGCTGGCAGCGCTTGCCGGGCTGGACGTGGACTTCCGCATCGTGCCCTTCCGCGGGGAATACTTCCAGCTTCCACCGGAAAAAAACCATATCGTGAAACATCTTATTTATCCTGCACCGGACCCTTCGTTGCCATTTCTTGGCATTCACCTCACCCGCATGATAGACGGCAGTGTCACGGTTGGGCCGAATGCCGTCGTTGGTTTTGCCCGCGAGGGTTACCAAAAGTTGTCCTTCGATCTTCGCGACACTTTGGATTTCGCGTCTTATCCAGGATTTTGGAAGCTTATCCTGCAATATCGTCACCATGCGTTGCACGAATTACGCGGTTCATTGAGCAAGCAGGCCTATCTGGCGGAGTGCCACAAATACTGTGCGTCGCTCGAACTCGATGATCTACAGCCTTATCGTACCGGCGTCAGGGCACAGGCCGTTTCCAGAGAGGGTGCCGCTATTCACGATTTCCTGATCAAGGACACGAAGAGAATGCA
>NZ_JBYCKR010000108.1:0-5009 GCF_057473505.1 Acidithiobacillus sp. TH-A35
GTATGCCCACCGGAAACCAGCAGGGCGACTGCCGGGAAGGGGTCCACTCCGTTGAGCAGCGGGGCGAGCAGATGACCTTCCAGATGATGCACGGGGATCACGGGAATATCCCAGCCCATGGCGAGACCGCGGGCGAAATTTACTCCCACCAGCAGGGCACCGATGAGTCCCGGCCCGGCGGTGACGGCGATGGCGTCAGGACGCTGCCCGCCGGTCTGCGCCAGCAGCTCGTCGAGCAGCAAGGGCAGACGGCGCACATGGTCCCGCGATGCCAGTTCCGGCACGACGCCGCCGTAGGGCGCATGGATGGCAATCTGGCTGAACAGCACTTCGCCGAGCAGGCCACGCTGGCGGTCATACAAGGCGAGCCCCGTTTCATCGCAAGAGCTTTCAATGCCCAGTATCCGCTCAATCATGGCGCCTCGCCTCCGGTTTCGTGGCGACGGGCTGTCCGACGCAACTCTGCAACCAATCCAGCTCCGGCTCCGAAAAACCCGCCGCGCGCCGCGCCGTCAGTGCCAGCGGCCCCTGAATCCGTCCTCGGTAACGCTGCTGCAAAAGCGTCTTAAAGGTGCTATCCGGCTCCAGGCCACGTTGCGCACAAAGATAGCGAAACCAGCGGCTGCCCACCGCTACATGCCCGCGCTCATCGCGTTCAATACGCTCCAGCACGGCGGCCGCTTCTGCATCCCCAGCGGCCAGCAGTCGTTCGCGCATGGCCGGGGTGACATCCAGCCCCCGTGCTTCCAGGACACGCGGCACCAGCGCCATGCGCACCAGCGGGTCTGCCGCCGTGTCCAGGGCCATCTCCCACAGACCGTCGTGGGCGGGCAGATCGCCATAATCGCCACCGAGACGTCGCAATTGCTCGCGCAACAGGACGAAATGCTCCGCCTCCTCCTGCGCCACCTGCAACCAGTCGCGATAGAAATCATCGGGTAGACCGGCGAACCGGTAGATAGCATCGAGAGCCAGGTTGATGGCGTTGAATTCGATGTGTGCCAGCGCGTGCAACAAAGCGAAGCGGCCTGCCCGCATATGCAGGGCGCGGCGTTTGGGCAAGTCTTTGGGACCCACCAGCAGGGGATGGGTCGGTCGCCCCGGTGTAGCGGAGAGCGGTGGGGCCGAGACTTCCGGCATGGGCGCCAGCGGCCAGCGCAAGGCACGCACTTGCTCTACTTTTTGTTGTGGATCAGCAGCATAAAGGGCCGCGCCGACAGCGGCCCAAGCCTGTGTATCTGACTGCATATCAGTCCCTCATCACTCCGTCACGACCTTCGCCAGCCAGGCTGAGCCAATCTGCGACCGCGAAAGAGGATGAAGTATAGCAGGGTATGGGTGATTTCCTGCGCAAGGGCAGGAAATCGAGGGGTGCGTTCAGGTCGTTACCAACATTCCCTGAGTTACGACGGATGGGTGTTGAATTGCGGATTTACATCATGAACGGGGACTGCGTTGATCCAATCCCAGGAGTTGCCCAGATATATGGTGCCACCGACTATGGTCGGGTTGACGATGCCAAAACGCCCACCGACCTTGTATTGATGGATCATCTTCCCGTTCTTCGGATCGATGGCATAAATATCCGGTCCTGTGGAAATATATAAGGTATGATCATAGTAGGTCGGCGCGCCGCGACCAGCACCAGCCGGGCCAGGATTGGGCACATGCCAGGTCCACGCCACTTTACCGGTATGCAAGTCAATGGCTTCATAAGCGGACGTAACCGGTGAACCCACATAGACCGTATGGTCATGAATCATCGGCACGCCCCCCTTGAATGCCGGCACTCTTGGTCCGCGTCCCATGTTATCGGTCCACAGCACCTTGCCATTACGCGCATCGAAAGCCCGCACCAGGGTGGTCATAGTGGGTTTACCCTGGATCATCTGCGGATTTGCCACGGAATCCATGACCACGATGCCATCCGCCACAGCAGGCGGCACATCCCCCATACCCGTATTCACGGCACCGGGAATTTCGCCCTTCCATAATACCTTGCCCGTCTGCACATTCAGGGCATACAGACCAGGAATGACGGACATGGAGACGTAAACTTTTCCATCCCACACGATGGGGCTGGACATGTTGGCGATACCGCCGACATGAGTACGCCACACTTTCCGGCCATCCGCTGAACGGATGCGATAAATGTTGCCATCTCCGGTGCTGATGAAGAGGGAATGATCGGCGTAGGCTGGGGTCGGCATGGCGTCACCAGCGGTTTTAAAACTCCAGAGCAGTTTACCGTTGGTGCGGTCCAGACAGAATATCCCGTTGTAGCTGATGTCCTTGCCGCGCCCCGCTTGGGCTGGGTGCTTGGCATATTTCATCACGTTGGCGAAGTTAAAGGATACGCTTCCGGCAGACAGGTAAACATGCGTACCGACCACCAGCGGATTGCCCATCAGCGTATTGGCGACCGGGCTGGTTCTCCAGATCAGCTTGCCCGTCCGCGCATTGACGGCATAGGCGAACATGTCATCGCTCTCGGCATACACCACGCCCTTGACGACAGAGACCCCGAGCGCATTGCCATAAAACTGGGTCTGCACCGGCAGGGCCTCTTTGATGCCATAGACCTTTTCCCCATAAGGATGAGGGTCGCTCAACGGCCAGGCCCTAGCCTCCGGGAAATTCCAGCGTACGCCCTCACGAATCCAGGCCGGCGCGCTGGCGGCAACCGGAAAGGCGGCATTATGTTGCGGGTTACCATAGGCATGGGTCCACGCTGTGGGGCCGACCTGATCGACGGGTGCAGGGGCATTTTGCGGCAGGTACAGGACAGCAAAGGGGCTCTGCGGATCTAACGCGTTGTTGACCGGGTCCAGCGGGACCGTAGCGGTTTGCGCCCAGGCCGTGCCGGATATTAACGTACATATTGCGGATAAAACGACAGCTTTGCGGATTTTCATTTTATCTCCTCAAGAAAGGGAAGCACTGCGCGCAGTTAAAAATTTATCAATCAGAAATAAACCATATAACCAATTAACAAATTGTTATTAATCATGCAGTAATCGCACATTAGGCAGATCAATTGATCGCGTCAAGGCTAAAAATTGTAACATGGTGAAACAGTGTTACAATTTGTTACATATAATGATGAAAATCACTCTATATAATGCGTTATATGGATTCGTAGGGCGCATTATTTTTGGATCGGCGCGTCCGTTCTCGAACGCGGGGTGGGGCGTCTGCACCGTCGCGCTAGACAGGTCGTCGTAAAATATGTACATTAACACGTACATATTTGGAGGCTTGTTATGGATGCGATTACCTATACCACCGTTCGTGCAAACCTCGCCAGCGCCATGGACCGCGTTTGCGACGACCACGAACCCTTGATCATTACCCGCAATGGAGAACAGTCCGTCGTGATGCTCTCGCTCGAAGACTACAAGGCGCTGGAGGAAACCGCCTACCTCTTGCGTACCCCCGCCAACGCCAAGCGCCTTCTCGCTGCCGTCGCACAACTGAACGCCGGTAAAGGCGTTGAGCGGAAGCTGGCGAAGTGAGGCTGATCTTCTCTGACGATGCATGGGAAGACTACCTATATTGGCAGAAGCAAGACCAGCGCATGGTCGAGCGAATCAATAAGCTGATACGTGAGACACAGCGTGAACCCTTCGCGGGAGTTGGCAAACCCGAAGCACTGAAGCATGCTCTTTCAGGATTTTGGTCACGCCGTATTACAGATGAGCATCGCATGGTGTATCGAATAGAAGGTGATGCATTGATGATTGCTCAGTTGCGTTTCCACTACTGAGACGCCCAGTCGGGATAGATCCACCGCGCTTTTCAGCGGATTCACTGTGAGCCTCAGCAAGTCATTTACCAGGCGTGTCACGCTCGCCATCACCCGCTCCCCCGCGCGTGAGTTGGGCGCGGATGCCGCAATTTCGGATTGGACGTCCTTCAGACCCCGCCTCGCGACAACGCCCTTGCCCTTCTCCTTGCCCTCGGCTCTGCGTAAACCTAGCCATAGGACTCGCACCTATGAAGTAACGCGCCATGCCCGGCGCACCGTAAAGTTGAGGGGCAGCCCGCTTCTGGGCTGTCCCGTTCGAACGAAGGGTTGGGCTGAATGTGTTCGCAAACGTGATGCTCCATGGGTATCAGCTATTAAACCGCTCTATCCAAACACTAGGCTCACGGTGCTGATGAAAGAATGAAACTACCAGCAACTCATCCGAACTTGGTAGATAAATTAGCGTGTAGGGAAATTTGCGGAATAACACACGCCGGAACTCTTCTTCTTCGATGCGCAAATGCCCAAAGGGATTGCGAAGCGCTGACGCAACTGCCGCGTCAGCGGCACGGGCGAACTCAAAACCAAGCCCCAGCGCTTTTGACTCATACCAAATCTGCGCTTCCAGAAGCTCATGCTCTGCCTCTGGACGGAGCACGACCAACATCAGGGTTTACTCGGAAATAATTTGGATCGAACCTGTTCCCATGGGATGGCGGTGGAAGGGTCAACACGATGCGCAGCAACGCGACGATGCAACTCATCTTTTTGAGCTTGTGACAATTCAACGGTATCAGGTGCCTCTGCAGCAATGCTATCCCATATGTCCTCAACGAGCTGGATGCGCTCGGAAACGGACAACTTCATGTATTCAATAGTGGCAGTGGGAGTAGGCATGGACCTAATATAAATCAAGGCCAACGTTAAGGTAAAGGTGGCAGGCCCAACGTGTTTAAGGGGTACGCCGCTTTTGGCGCGTCCCGCTTGAACGATGGGTTTTGGGCATCGCTGATCGAAGTGACACTGCGTACTACTTCCGTTGCGCCCAGTAGCCGGGACGACGCCTGTGATGCGCCACGGCGAGAATTCGAAGCTCCTCTGCGGTGACCTGATAGATGATGCTATATGGGAATCGACGGAGGATATATCGCCGGCGCTTGCTTCGGAACACAGCACCGAGCAGAGGGTTGTCCAGAACGAGATTGGCCGTTCGTTCAAACTCAGCCACAAGCGCGAGACCAAGCTCGACACCCGCCTTCAG
>NZ_JBYCKR010000109.1:0-10248 GCF_057473505.1 Acidithiobacillus sp. TH-A35
ATTGTAGAAAAAAGTGGTGATTGTAGAAAAAGAAATCAGGGAAATACGCCCTAACCCCTTGATTTATTGGTCGGGGCGAGAGGATTTGAACCTCCGACCACCTGAACCCCATTCAGGTGCGCTACCAGGCTGCGCTACGCCCCGCGAGAGTCCGTAATGTACTGCCAAAACGCCGCCCAGGTCAATGCCTGTGACCGCACAAATCCAATAATGCCAACAACTCCCGGCGCAAGTATTGCCAGCGTTTGCGGCCTTCTATAACACCCACAGAGAGATCCGCCATCTCCAGATTCAGTTGCCCATGATTTTCTTCATGGTGCTCGCCACGGTGGGCGCGCACCAGTTCTTGCAATCGTTCACGCGCACCGTGGATAGTATAGCCTTCGCCGTACAGCAGGGCGCGAATCTGTCTCGCCAACAACAGATCGTGGCGCTGATAATAACGCCGATTACCTTTTCTTTTCAGTGGACTAAGCTGTGGAAACTCCTGCTCCCAGTAGCGCAGCACATGCGCCTTCACCCCACAGAGCAGGGCCGCCTCGCTAATGGAGAAATACCGCTTTTCCGGTATCTCCGGGAGTGGCGCGAGGTCTTTGCCCGCCTTTCCCTTAGCCGTTGTCCGGTTCGCTACCATTCACGTAGGCTTTGAGCTTTTGGCTCGGATGGAAAGTCACCACGCGCCGCGCCGTGATGGTAATCTCCACGCCCGTCTTCGGGTTGCGCCCGGGACGTGGATTTTTGTCGCGCAACGTGAAGTTACCAAAGCCCGAGAGCTTCACCTCTTCGCCCTGCGCCAGATTTTCACGAATGCCATCAAAAAGAGCCTCGACAATGCCTTTGGCTTCCCGCTTATTAAGCCCCATAGTCTCGAACAGCATATCCACGATTTCTGCTTTGGTAACCGCCATATTATTCTCCCTATGCCCTGAGTTCGATGGAACCGAGTCGCCGCACGGCAACCAGCAACCGGTCCATTTCTGCTTGTACGTCTGTCTCGGTCAACGTCCGCTCAGCATCCTGCAAGAGCAGCGCAAAAGCCAGACTGTACGTTCCTGCTGTCAGAGAAGGTCCCTGATAGCGATCAAAAATCGTGATCTGTTGCACAATACCCGATGCTGCTACCCGCATGGCGCTCAGCACCGTCCCTGCCAGAATGTCCCGCGGGATGACTAAAGCCATATCCCGCCGCAATGCGGGAAATGGCGACAAGGACGTGAACCTGGAGACATTCGTCAAGTTACTCAACCATTCCATATCCAAATAGAAGAAGAATGGTGATTTGTCCAGGTCATACTCCGCGGCCAGCATTGGATGTAACGCACCCAACATGCCCACCCGCTGATCTTCCACACAAATTTCTGCGGCCTGCCCCGGATGTAAAGCCGGGTGATCGCCCAGCGGCCGGAAAGCGAATTCCGTATCCGGCCAAAGCGCGAGCAAAGCACTCACGTCACCTTTCAGGTCGTAGAAATCGGCGGCACGCTGCGGCTGCGCCCAACTTTCCCGATCCGCTGTCCCGACAATACATCCGCCCAGGATAAGACGTTGCCCATCGGCAGAAAACACCCGTCCCAGTTCGAAAATCCGTACCCGATCCTGCTGCCGCTTCACATTAAACTGAAGCGCCTGCATCAAACCCGGCCAGAGACTGGCGCGCATGACGGCCAAATCCGCGGACAGCGGGTTGAGCAGGGTTGGTGCGTCGGCACCCGGCGTGAACAAATCTTGCGCCTGACGGGAGACAAAACTGTAGGTGATCACCTCATGATAATCACGTGCCTGCAAAACACCACGCAAAGTGGCTGGCTGCGGCCCCCGCGCCATGGGCAAGGGTTGCAATGTGCCCTCCGGACGATGAGCGGGCAATCGCTCATAGCCGTATATTCGGCCCACTTCCTCAATCAGATCTGCCTCAATGTGCAGATCAAAGCGGTGACTCGGAGAAAGCACCTGCCAGCCATCGTGGGTCCTGTTGACACGCAGTCCCAGACGGGTGAGGGCTGCCTCGACCACAGCATCTTCGTAATCCATGCCCAGGATCCGTGCCAGTCGGGCACGACGCAAGGGGATCGGCAAATGCTCGGGTAACTGTCCCAGCACGGTGCAGGATCGTTCTGTCCGAAAATGTGCCGTACCTAGCGTCGCGAGACACTGCAGCGTGCTGCTGGCCACTACCGGCCCCAAGGCGAAATCCACGCCACGTTCGAAGCGCATGGCAGCATCCGTCTGCAAGCCCAAGCGGCGTGCACGCCCCTGGATGGCCTTAGGCTGGAAGAAAGCAGACTCCAGGACAATACAACGCGTCCCTGCCGATACCGAGGTACGCCGTCCACCGATAATACCTGCGAGAGCCACCGGACCGGCGCTGTCGGCAATCACCAGCATATCGGACTCCAGCGGCAGATCCCTGCCATCCAGGGCATCGAGAATCTCCCCGGCCTGCGCCCAACGCACGTTGAGTCCGCCTTGCAAGGTATCGGCGTCAAATGCATGCAGAGGCTGCCCCGTTTCGAGCATTTTCAGATTCAGCAAATCCACTACCGGGTGGATACACCGCTGCCCCGCACGGCGCAGACGCTCACGTAAATGGTCCGGCAACCGTTCTGGAACACCCTCTATCCACAGGGCAGTATAGGAAGGGCAGGCGTTTTGCGCATCTGCGGCAATGTGCGGAGCGAAGCCTCCATTACCAGGGGCCGCGTTGTCCGGACCCACCATCGTCCATGCCGGCATCGGGCCATCATTCACAGAGCGGGACACAACCTCTGCGCCGAGGGCGAACAAATCTCTGGCCACTCCGGTTACGGACAATGCGTCGCCGCGATTCGGGGTAATCCCCAGAATCAGTATCTGGTCATCCAGATCGAGGTAGGACCGCAGATCGGCTCCGAGCGGCGCATCCGCATCCAGGACCAGCAAACCGCTGCTGCCGTCATCGAGCCCCAATTCCGCGGCTGCACAAAGCATTCCCTCGGAAGAAATGCCACGCAACGCAGAGATAGCAATAGAACGCCCATCGGGCAACAGCGCGCCAGGTAGAGCCAGAGGCACTCGCTGACCTACAGCCAGGTTATCCGCCCCGCAGACAACAGTGCGTAGCTGCCCGTCGCCCGCATCCACCTGCGCCACCCGCAGCTTCCCGGCTTCCGGATGGGGTGCAATGGACTGAACGGCAGCAACGACCACCCCGTGAAAAGGCGGAGCAGCGTCTTCAACGGCCTCCACCTCAATACCGCCCATAGTCAGGCGTCGGGCAATTTCTTCCGTATCCCAGGAGGTGTCTAACAACTCACGAAGCCATTGTATACTGACGCGCATGGTGAGCCCTCAGGAAAATTGTTTGAGGAAGCGCAGATCGTTCTCGAAGAAGAGACGCAGATCATTCACTCCGTAACGCAGCATGGTGAGGCGCTCAACGCCCATCCCAAAGGCGAAGCCGCTGAAGCGCTCACCATCGACACCGGCACCCGCCAACACCGCCGGATGCACCATGCCGCATCCCAGCACCTCCAGCCAACCGGTGTGCTTGCAGACCCGGCAGCCAGATCCACCGCAAATTACGCAGCCGATATCAATTTCAGCGGAAGGCTCCGTGAAGGGGAAGTAAGATGGACGGAAGCGTACCGGGAGATCAGGCTTTGCGAAAAACTCCTGGAGGAAGTCCGCTAATAAACCGCGCAAGTCGGCGAAACTGGCATGCTCGTCGAGCAACAGGCCCTCGACCTGGTGAAACATCGGTGTGTGGGTGACATCGGAGTCGCGCCGGTACACTCGACCAGTGGCGATCATACGCAGGGGGGGCTGGTGAGTTTCTAGAAACCGAATCTGAACCGTCGAGGTTTGGGTACGCAAGAGACGCGCTGCATCCAGATAAAAAGTATCATGCATCGCCCGCGCCGGATGATCTTCCGGAATATTGAGCGCAGCAAAATTGTGGTAGTCATCCTCTATTTCGGGACCATCGCTGGTTTCAAAACCCAACCCGGAAAAATAATGTTCGATCCACTCCAGAGTCTGGCGAACAGGATGCGCACTGCCCCATGCTTCCCGCCGCCCCGGCAGCGTCACGTCCAGCCGTTCCTGCTGTAGGCGTGCCTGAATAACCGCTGCTTCGAGCCCTGCTTTGCGTTCCTGCAGAAGCGACTGCACCTCGGACTTGCGCTCATTGAGCAACTGTCCGACTTCTCGCCGCGCTTCGGGCGACAACTGGCCAAGTTGCTGCATGGCCTGGGTAAGAACACCCTTCTTACCGAGCCATTGCAGGCGGATCTGTTCCAAGGCATCGAGGTCGGAGGCCGCCGCGATCTCTCGGGCGGCCTCCGCGACGGAGGCTATGGATTGCAAAGACATCGCCATAGCCTTCGCCACCGTCAAGCTGCCAACTGGCCTTTGACTACCTCGACGAGACGGGAGAAGGCCGCCTTGTCACGCACGGCGATATCCGCCAGCACCTTGCGGTCGAGCTGGATACCCGCGCGCAGCAGACCATTCATGAAACGGCTGTAGGTCACGCCCTCAGAACGCGCCGCTGCATTGATACGCACAATCCACAAACTGCGAAAATCGCGCTTCTTGGTTCGGCGATCACGATACTCATAGGTCAGCGCCTTCATCACCGCCTGATGGGCGATGCGATAATTGCTCTTACGCTGACCACGAAAGCCCTTCGCACGGGCCAGAACTTTCTTGTGACGGGCGTGGGCGGTTACGCCACGTTTTACTCTAGACATGGTACTGTTCCTCTATCATCAACCGTAGGGAAGCATGCGCCGCAATGCGGCCTGGTCGCTGCCCGAAGTAACCAAGGTATGGCGCAGGTGGCGCTTCCGCTTGGTCGTCTTACTCGTCAGAATGTGGTTCAAAAAAGCCTGACGATGCTTAAATTTACCGGAGCCGGTACGCTTAAAGCGCTTGGCCGCCCCACGATTGGTTTTCATTTTTGGCACGATGGTCTCCTATTTTTTCCGCGGCGCGACAATCATCACCATTTGTCGCCCTTCCATGCGTGGCCGTTGTTCAACCACACCCACTTCTGTTAAATCTTTTTCAACCCGGTTAAGCACTTCCATGCCCAATTCGGGATGCGACATTTCACGACCGCGAAAGCGCAACGTAATTTTCGCACGATCTCCATCTTCAATAAAACGCAAAATATTGCGCAACTTGATCTGGTAGTCAGCATCATCCGTACGAGGGCGGAATTTAATTTCCTTCACCTGCGTCTGTTTCTGCCGACGTTTAGCGTCATGCTGGCGCTTGCTTTCCTGAAAACGAAACTTTCCGTAGTCCATAATCCGGCATACGGGAGGATCAGCTTGCGGAGCGATCTCGACGAGATCCAGTTCAGCTTCCTCTGCAGCAGCGATGGCTTCCATAAAGGATAACACACCCAACTGTTCTCCCTCGACACCTATCAACCGGACCCGCGCTGCGGTAATTTCCCGATTGATATTCACTTCTTTCTCTGTCGCGATCGCCTTATCCTCCTCGCTAGCCTTGCCACTCCAGGGTGTTCAACCGCTCCCGATCCATTTTCTGCAGAGCGGCACCCACAGCGCCTATGGTAAGGGCGCCGAGATCCTGGCCATTTCGATCCCGCACCGCCACCGTACCCGCTTCTTTTTCCCGTTCCCCGACCACCAGCAGATAGGGCACCCTACGCAAAGTATGGGCGCGTATCTTATAACCTATCTTCTCGTTTCTCAAGTCCGTTTCTGCCCGGATGCCGCGTTTCATTAATACGTCACTTACCGACTCGGCGTATTCCGAGTAATGCTCGCTGATGGGCAGCACCACGGCTTGCACCGGAGCGAGCCAGACCGGAAACTTACCCTCATAATGCTCAATGAGCACACCGAAAAAACGTTCGATGGAGCCGAAGATGGCGCGATGCACCATGATGGGCACCTTACGCGTGCCGTCTTCCGCCACATATTCCATGGCGAAGCGCTCCGGCAGATTAAAATCGAGTTGTACGGTACTGCACTGCCACTTGCGACCGATGGCGTCCTGAATCTTCAGATCGATTTTAGGGCCATAGAAGGCACCGCCACCCGCGTCCACCTGGTAGTCCAGGCCCGCGCGCTCCAGGGCATTGCGCAAGGCCTGGGTGGCAACGTCCCAAATCTCGTCACTGCCCACCGAGTGCTCAGGGCGGGTGGACAGATTGATTTCATATTGGCTGAAGCCGAAGGTGCCAAGAATTTTCCGGACCAGCGCCAGCACCGCACCAATCTCCGCTTCTATCTGGTCTGGCCGACAAAAGACGTGGGCATCATCCTGGGTAAAGCCGCGCACCCGCATCAAGCCATGCAGGGCGCCCGACATTTCGTGGCGGTAGACTGTGCCCAATTCTGCCCAGCGAATCGGCAGATCCCGGTAGGAATGCAGCTTGTCCTTGTAAATCAGAATATGAAAAGGGCAGTTCATGGGCTTGAGCTGGTAGGGCTGCCCCTCATCCTGCATCGGATCAAACATGGACTCGGCGTAAAAGTCCTTGTGCCCGGAGGTATACCACAACTGCTCATGGGCAATATGCGGCGTATAGAGCAGATCGTAACCCGCATCGACATGGGCACTGCGCCAAAAATCCTCAATGATGCGACGGACTCGTGCGCCCATGGGATGCCAGAAGACCAGCCCACCGCCGGCATCTTCCTGAATGGAGAACAGTTCCAGTTCTGTGCCGATGCGCCGGTGATCCCGCTTTTCGGCCTCCGCCAGTTGCTGGAGATAGGCGTCAAGGTCTTTTTGCTGCGCCCAGGCAGTACCATAAATGCGCTGCAACATGGGGTTACGAGAGTCACCGCGCCAGTAGGCACCCGCTACCCGCTGCAACTTAAATGCCCCCAGAGCACCGGTGGATGGCACATGAGGACCACGACACAGGTCCACAAAATCGCCCTGACGATACAAACTCAACAACTCGCCTTCCGGAATGGCGCGGATGATTTCAACCTTATAGTCCTCGCCCATCTTTTCAAAGAGGGCAACGGCGTCTTCACGGGAGAGTAATTCACGCTGCACCGGGAGATTTTCTTTGACCAGTGCGCGCATCCGCTCTTCAATGGCTTCCAGATCTTCTGGTGTAAAACCACGCGGGAAGGCAAAGTCATAGTAGAAACCGTTATCAATGACCGGTCCGATGGTGACCTGGGCTTCCGGATAGAGGGACTGGACCGCCTGTGCCAGCAAATGCGCGGTCGAATGGCGGATCACCTCCAGGCCATCTGCGCTGTCGCGGGTAACAATCGCCACTTCAGCGTCCTGATCCAACACCGCCGAGAGGTCTTTGAGGGTGCCATTGACCCGCATGGCTACCGCAGCCTTAGCCAACCCGCTGCCGATCGTACGCGCCAACGCCAGCCCGCTCACAGGCTCTGCGAACTGACGATGACTACCGTCCGGCAACTGGATATCTGGCATAGCCCCTCCAAAGAAAAAGCACCAGCGAGCATTGCCCCTCTGGTGCGGGATTTGGTAGGCGCGGGCGGTTTCGAACCGCCGACCTCTACCGTGTCAAGGTAGCGCTCTCCCCCTGAGCTACGCGCCTGCAGCCCACAAATGTACCGACTAGCGGGCTATACGTCAAGATCTGCGCAATATCGGCAGTACATTAAAGCGCCAGATAAAGCCCGGGATGGCAAAAACGGCGAACATGCACAGGGCAACCACATAAAACTCCCAACCCTGATCGTGGATCTGACCATCCAGACTACGCTCCATACCCATACCGATGACGCCAACGATGAGATACATTACCAGCCACTCAAGCAGATACCACTGCAACGCTTTGTCACCGGCTGCGGCACGGAAAAAGAACAGACGATTACTCAGCCACGGCAGATTAGCCGCGATAAAAGCCAGTGCGATATAGGCTAGCGCCCAGTCTTGCATACTCATCAGATCACTCCCTGCATGGCGTAGAAGCAAAAGGCCATCAGCGGCCCCGGCAGGATGCCGAGCACCAACAGCGCCAGACTGTTAATGCTTAATGCGGTACTGGCCAAGTCATCACGCACGATAATCCCCGTCTCGGCATCCGCTTTGTCAAAGTACATCACTTTGACCACGCGCAGATAATAAAATGCCCCGATCACCGCCAGCAGTACGCCGATCACCGCAAGCCAGACATAGCCGGCGGCAATCACGGCCTGAAACACCGCCAATTTGGCATAAAAACCCACCGTCGGCGGCACACCCGCCATGGAGAACATGATGATCAGCATCAGGAAGGCATACCAGGGCTTGCGCTGCGCCAGGCCCTTGAAGTCATCAATGCGTTCCGCCTCAAAACCCGCCCGGCTGAGCAGCATAATCATGCCAAAACCGGCCAGGGACATCAGCACATAGACCACGGTATAGAAAAACGCACTGGCCAGTCCTGCCTCGGTGCCCGCGACAATGCCCAGCGACAGGAATCCGACGTGACCGACGGTGGAATACGCCAGCATCCGCTTAATATTCTGCTGGGCAATAGCGATCACATTACCGACCACCAGAGACACCAGGCTCAGCGCGACAAAAACCTGCTGCCAGGATTCCAGCATTCCGTAGCCACCGTCTACCAGTAGACGGATGATCAGGGCGAAGGCGCCGATTTTTGGTGCCGAGGCGAGGAAGGTTGTCACCACCGTGGGCGCGCCTTGATAGACATCGGGTAACCACATATGAAAAGGCGCCGCGCCCAGTTTGAAGGCAATACCAGCAACAATAAACACGATGGCAAAGACCAGTACCAGGTTACTCGCAGTCACATTCACCAACGCGCCGGCAATATCCCGCATATCCAGGGTCCCCGTCAGGCCATAGAGAAGCGACATACCGTAGAGCAGCATTCCAGAGGCCAGGGCGCCGAGGACGAAATACTTCAACCCGGCTTCCGTCGCCACCACACTGTCGCGATAGAAGGCAACCAGGGCGTACTGGCTCAGCGCCAGCAGTTCCAGCCCGAGATATATGCTGAGCAGGCTGCCGCCCGAGACCATCACCATGATGCCCAGCAAGGCAAAGAGCAGCAGCACGAACACTTCGCCCCGATAAATGCCACGATCCACGAGGTAGCGCCTGGAATAGAGCACCACCATCAATACAGCGAGATAGCTGAACAACTCCGCGACGTTGGTGAAGGGATCGAGAACGAAGAGACCGGCAAAGGCTGTACCGCTCTGCCCCATCTCAAAAATGGTCAGCACGGCGGCACCGATCAGGGTCAGCACCGTCAGTACTGCCGCAAGATCACGCAGACGATCGCCCCAGAACAAGTCCGTCAGCAAAACAACGCAGGCCATCGTCAGTACCCAGATTTCCGGTATGGCGAAAGTCCAGTGCATAAGGAATGAATTCATAGGCAAAGTCCTTTACGCCGGAATTTTGGAGAGAGACACCTGAGTCACCAGGTGCTGTACCGAGCTATGCACGATATTGAGGAAGGGCGCTGGCCAGAGCCCCAATAGCAAGGTAAAGACCGCCAGGGTACCCAGTACAAACATCTCCCGACCGTCAAGGTCTTTCAGCCCGGCCACCTCGGGATGGGTAACGCCGCCAAAAATCGCCCGCTTGAAGAGCCAGAGGGTATAACTGGCGCCGGTAATCAAGCCAGTGGCCGCCAGAATCGCCGCCCAGGGGCTCACCTGATAGGTCCCGAGCACCACCATAAATTCGCCGACAAAGCCGGAGGTGCCCGGCAGGCCGACATTACCCATGGCAAAGAGCATCATCAGCGCCGCAAAAATCGGCATGACATTGGCCACACCACCATAGGCTTTTATATTGCGGGTATGCATCCGGTCATAGAGCACCCCAACACAAAGGAACATGGCCGCACTGATAAAACCGTGCGACAACATCTGGATAATACTGCCCTCAATCGCCACACTATCGAACATGAAAAATCCCAGGGTCACGAAACCCATGTGGGCGACGGAGGAATACGCAATCAGCTTCTTCATGTCCTCCTGCACAATGGCCACCAGCGCGACATAAATGATCGCGATGAGGGACAAGAGAATCATCAGCCAGGCCAGCTTATGACTGGCATCAGGCACAATGGGCAGGCTCAGACGCAGGAAGCCGTAGGCACCCATCTTGAGCATCACCGCCGCAAGAATGACGGATCCCCCTGTCGGCGCCTCTACATGGGCGTCGGGCAACCAGGTATGCACCGGCCACATGGGGATTTTCACCGCGAAGGCGAGGAAAAAGGCCAGGAAGATGAGGATCTGCGCGGTCATCCCCAGAGGGGTTTTC
>NZ_JBYCKR010000110.1:0-10434 GCF_057473505.1 Acidithiobacillus sp. TH-A35
CCGCGCAGTGGCCTCTTCCCCCGCCGCAACCGCATCATCAGCGGCCTCAGCCTGGGCGTACTGGTCGTTGAAGCCGCAGAGGGCAGCGGTTCACTGATTACCGCCCGGTTGGCAATGGAGCAGGGCCGCGAAGTCTTTGCCATCCCCGGCTCCATCCACTCACCGTTGTCGCGCGGCCCGCACCGCCTCATCCGCGACGGCGCCAAACTGGTCGAGAGTGCCGAAGACGTGCTCAGCGAACTCGGTCCCCTGTACGCTGTGCTGCGGGACGGTCAGGCGACAACACCCGCAGCAGACTGGCGGCCCGAAGATCCGGTCCAGGCCAAGGTCTGGGCCGCCATGGATTTCGACCCCCTCGCCCCGGAACAGATCGCCAGCCGCTGCGGATTGACGCTGACCGAGCTTTCGGCCATCCTCTTGGACATGGAATTACAAGGTTACCTCGCGGCCTGTCCCGGCGGCCGTTTCTGTCGCCTCCCACCTGCTTCCTAGGGCCAAGGCATGGAAGACGTCATAGACATCATCAGTTATCTGCTCGACCATCTCGACGACGAAGACGACGACATGGTCGAAGACCATTTACGCGCCGTCGGCTTTCCCGACGACGATATTCAGCGCGCCCTCGACTGGATGGAAGGCTTCGCGGTAGAGGAGCAAGAGGAGACCAGCCCCCGCTCGCTACGCGCCTACCACCCCTACGAGCAGCAAAATCTTTCCGTGGCCGCCCGCGGTCAGTTACACGACTGGGAGCGGCTTGGTGTCATCAACGGCGCCATGCGTGAACGCATCATCGATCGCCTGCTCGCCCTGGAACTGGACGACACCGATCTCGAAACCCTCGACTGGGTGACCTTCATGGTGATGGCTAACGACCCCGGCCCCGAAGCCTTCTGGATCGATGCTTTGCTCGGTAGCGACGGCGCACGGATTCTCCACTAACCTATGGCACACCAGCTCGTTATTGTAGAATCACCGGCAAAAGCCAAGACCATCCAGAAGTATCTGGGGGATGATTTTCAGGTGCTCGCGTCCTACGGCCATGTGCGTGATCTGCAGCCCAAAGAGGGTGCCGTAGATACGGAGCATGATTTCGCCATGCACTACGCCGCCATCGAGCGCAATGAGCGCCATGTGGACGCCATCGCCAAGGCACTGCGCGGCGCCGACAAGCTCTGGCTTGCTACCGATCCGGATCGCGAAGGCGAGGCCATCTCCTGGCATCTGGTGGAGCTGCTACGCGAACGTCACCTGCTCGGCAACAAGCCCGCGCAACGCGTGGTCTTCCACGAAATTACCAAAAAAGCCGTGCAGGAAGCCATCGCCCATCCCCGCGAAATCGCCATGGACCTGGTCAATGCCCAGCAAGCGCGCCGCGCCCTCGATTACCTGGTGGGCTTCAATCTGTCGCCGCTACTCTGGCGCAAGGTGCGTCCGGGCCTCTCGGCGGGCCGGGTGCAAAGTGCCGCCCTGCGCCTGATCTGCGAACGCGAAAATGAAATCGAGGCCTTCGTCAGCCGCGAATACTGGACCATCGCCAGTCGCCTGCAGCAGGCTGGCAGCGAATTCACCGGCCGCCTGACCCACTGGCAGACGAAAAAGCTCGAACAGTTCGACGTCACCAATAGTGATCAGGCCGAGGCCATCCGCAGCGGCATGGAAGATGATCTCAGCCGCCAGGCGCTACGGGTCCGGGAAGTGGAGCGCAAGAGCCGGCAACGCCAGCCTGCCGCGCCCTTCACCACGTCCACCTTGCAGCAGGAAGCCTCGCGCAAGCTCGGCTTCAACGCCAGCCGGACCATGCGCGTCGCCCAGCAGCTTTACGAAGGCATCAATATCGGCAACGAGACCGTGGGCCTCATCAGCTACATGCGTACCGACGCCGTCAACCTCGCCGAAGAGGCCATCGCTTCCATCCGGGACTTTATCGGCAGCCACTACGGCAGCGAATTCGTCCCCGAGACTCCGCGCCGCTACAAGACGAAAACCAAAAACGCGCAGGAAGCGCACGAAGCCATCCGCCCCACGGACATCGCCCGCAGCCCGGAGGCCTTGCAGGGCGTGCTCGAACGCGATCTCTGGCGCCTTTATGATCTTATCTGGAAGCGTAGTGTTGCCTGTCAAATGGCGCCCGCGCGTATGGACCTGGTCGCCGTCGATATGGACGCCGGCACCCATTGGACCCTGCGTGCCAACGGCTCCACCGTCACCTTTCCCGGCTTCATGGCCGTCTATCAGGAAGGCAAGGATGACGGTGACGAGGATGAGAGTAATCGCATCCTGCCGCCCCTCCATACCGGCGATGAACCCCAGGTACTCGGCATTGATCCCGAACAGCACTTTACCGAGCCGCCCCCTCGTTACAGCGATGCCACCCTGGTCAAAACCCTGGAAGCCCACGGCATCGGTCGACCCTCCACCTATGCCAGCATTATTCAGACCCTGCAGAACCGCGAATATGTCGCCGTCGAGCAGCGCCGCTTCCGCCCCACCGATCTCGGGCGGGTGGTCGGCCGTTTCCTGACCAACCACTTTGAACGCTATGTGGATTATGGCTTCACCGCCAGCATGGAAGACGAACTGGACGCCATTTCCCGCGGCGAAAAGCAATGGCAACCGGTGCTCAGCGCGTTCTGGGGACCCTTCCGCGCACTCCTCGACGAAAAAGCCAGCGTCAGCCGCACCGAAGCCACCAGTGAAGCACTGGACGAAACCTGCCCACAATGCGGCAAGCCCTTATTCCTGCGCCTCGGTCGCCACGGCCGTTTTGTGGCCTGCTCTGGCTATCCCGAATGTAATTATACCCGCCCGGTGGAGGGTCCTCGCGAACCCGCCGAGCCCGTAGGCCGCGACTGCCCGGACTGTGGCAAGCCGCTGGTGTACAAAACCGGGCGTTACGGCCGCTTCATCTCCTGCAGCGGCTATCCCGAATGCAAGCATATTGAGCCACTAACCCAGCCCAAATCCTCGGGGGTGACCTGTCCCCAGTGCGGTGCGGGCGAGCTCGTCGAAAAACGCAGCCGCTACGGCAAAATATTCTACTCCTGCAACACCTATCCCAAATGCAACTATGCGGTGTGGGGACCCCCCGTGGCGCGCCCCTGTCCCCGTTGCGCCTGGCCGATTATGATCGAGAAAAGCGGCAAGCGCCTCGGTGAACAACTCGCCTGCCCGCAGAGCGAATGTGCTTTCCACTTCCCGGTGAACGCCAGCGACGCGGAAATCGCCGCCATGCTGCCCGACTACACCCCGCCGCCGCCCCGCGAAAAGCGCGTACCGCCGGCCAAGAAGGGGGCCCCTGCCCGTAAGACTACGGCGAAAACCACCAGGAAACCGGCCGCGAAGGCGGCAACGGCTACCGCTAAAAAGCCCGCGAAAGCCAAAACGACGGCGAAAAAACCAGTCAAAGCCAAGATAACGGCGACAAAGAAAACCGCGTCGTCCAAAAGCACGGCCTCATCAGCCAGCGAGACTGCACCGCCTGCACCGCGGAAGCGCTCTGTAAAGGACGTCACCAGTTCATGACCTACGTCGTTACCGAAAATTGCATCCAGTGTAAATACACCGACTGTGCGGAAGTCTGCCCGGTCGAATGCTTTCATGAAGGGCCGAATTTTCTCGTCATTGATCCTGACGAGTGTATCGACTGCGCGGCCTGCGTGCCCGAGTGTCCCGCGGACGCCATTTTCGCCGATGACGACGTTCCCAGCGATCAGCGCGACTTCACCGCCCTCAATGCCGAACTCAGCAAAGACTGGCCGGTCATCCTCCGTAAAAAGGCAGCACTGCCCGACGCCGAAACCTGGAATGGCAAGGGCGACAAGCGTCCTTTGCTGCAGCGCTCATGAAGCGCGCGCTTCGATGTTTCACGTGAAACATGGCTAACCCCCGCTCCCCCGGCACGGAATCCAGCGCCCCCCTACGCGTGTCCGGAGGCGTTTTCACCCTCTCCATCCTCCACTTGGAAAGCAATAACCCCCAACAACTGGCGCAGCGTATTGCCGAAGAACATCAACGCCACCCCGCCGCTGCCGATTTCCATCGCCATGCGCCGGTGGTCCTGGATCTGAGTGCCATACCCGAAGAAGCGCCTTTGGCTTTGTCCGCAATCCTGGAGGTATTGCGCGCCGCCAACTGGTTCCCTGTCGGTTTACGCAATGCCGCGCCCGGCCACCAGGCTTTGGCGCAAGATCTGCACCTTCCCATTTTACGGGGCCAGGATCGTAACGCCGCCCCGCAGCCGGAGACGCCTCCGCCAACGCAACCCGTCCCCGCAAGTCCGGGCGGCCTGATTATTGATCACCCGATACGCGGTGGCCAACGCAGCTACGCCCGGGGTGGCGATCTCGTCTGTCTTGCCGCCGTCAACGCCGGCGCCGAAATCATGGCCGACGGCAACATCCATGTATACGGCCCCTTGCGTGGCCGCGCCCTTGCCGGCGTCAACGGGCAGGATACCGCGCGAATTTTTTGCGTGAGCCTGGAGGCAGAACTGGTTTCTGTCGCGGGTCTCTACCGGACGCTGGAACCTGGTTATCCCCTCTGGGGCAAAGCGGCACAAATTTACAGTCGCGACGAGCAATTGCATATTACTGCCTTAAACCTATAAGTCCTGGAGAAAAGAACCGTGGCCAAAATCATTGTCATCACTTCCGGAAAGGGTGGGGTCGGCAAAACCACCACCAGTGCCGCCTTTGCCAGCGGCCTCGCCCTGCGCGGCTATCGTACCGTCGTCATCGACTTCGACGTGGGTCTGCGCAACCTCGACCTGATCATGGGCTGCGAGCGACGGGTCGTGTACGACCTCATCAATGTCATCCAGGGCGAGGCCAAACTGCAGCAGGCGCTCATCAAGGATAAGCGCTGTGAGAATCTCTACGTGTTGCCCACGTCCCAAACTCGCGACAAAGACGCCCTGACCACCGCCGGGGTAACGGCGGTCATGGATGAACTGCGCAAGGAATTCGACTACATCGTTTGCGATTCACCAGCGGGGATCGAGTCGGGCGCGCTCATGGCGCTCTACCATGCTGACGAAGCCATTGTGGTCACCAATCCGGAAGTCTCCTCCGTCCGCGACTCCGACCGCATTCTCGGCATTCTCGCGGCCCGCTCGCGGCGGGCGGAACAGGGGGAGGAACCGGTGAAGGAGCATCTGCTGCTGACCCGTTACTCCCCCAAGCGGGTGGAAGATGGGGAAATGCTTTCCCTGGAAGACGTGAAGGAACTGCTACGCACTCCCCTGCTGGGCGTGATTCCCGAATCCGAAGTGATCCTCCAGGCCTCCAATCAGGGCATACCCGCCATTCACATGGAAAACAGCGACGTGGCTGAGGCCTATAAGGACGTCGTCGCCCGCTTCCTCGGTGAAGAGCGTCCCCTGCGTTTTATTCAGCCGGTCAAGGTGGGGTTCTTCAAGCGACTCTTTGGAGGCTGATATGTCCTTTCTCGATTACTTCCTCGGCTCCCGCAAGAAAACTGCCCATGTAGCAAAGGATCGCCTGAAACTGATCCTCGCCCACGAGCGGGATGCCGACGGTCCCGACTTCCTGCCGGCATTGCAGGAAGAACTCCTGGCGGTGATCGCCAAATATATCCCGGTGGACAAGGAAAACATCAAGGTGAGCATGGAGCGGCGGGGAGATTTTGAAGTGCTGGAATTGAACATCCTGTTCCCTGACCAGCACTGAGCACGGCAGCCACTCAAAACCTATAAGCAAGAGGTCGGTGGCCCGAAACCGATGTGGTAACCCCGTAAGTCAATGCGATGACTTGCTGACGATAAGCCAGAACCAATAGGGCACGATGAGAACAAAAAGCGTCCTTGGTGAAAATTATAGGGGTGATGCCTTGTATATAAACCCAAGCACGAATAGGATAATAGCATTATGCCCACCATTGATCGTATAGACACAACGCGGGTAGTGATCTACCTCAACGATCATCGTCCCGCTCATGTGCATGTGGTACAAGGGGATTGTAGGGCAGTATTGATATTGCATTGCCCGGACGGGCCACCTGAGCTACGGGAGAATATCGGCTTTTCCAGAACGGAGATGCGTCACATTTTGGAAGAAAGCATATCCCGATTGGCGTTGTTCTGTGGAGAGTGGGAGAGACACCATGGACCAGATAGACAAAATTCTTGAGCGCGACTGGGACGCCGCAAATCAGCGTGGACAGGAGACGCTTGCCACTGGCCCGCTGGCGGAGTCCGCCTACTATGACCAACCTGCGGGAAAGGTCGTGGTCGAGCTGAATAACGGCGTTGGCCTGCACATCCCACCGGCATTGATTCAAGGCATGGAGCATGCCACCCCCGCAGACATGGCAGAGATCGTCATTGAAGGGCATGGCTTGGGGTTACGCTTCCCGCGACTGGACGCTGATCTGTACGTCCCTGCATTGGCGCGGGGAGTTCTCGGCACATCCGCATGGATGCGCAGCCTTGGACGGAAAGGGGGTATATCAAAAAGTCCCGCCAAGGCAGAGGCAGCCAGAAAAAACGGACGGCTTGGCGGGCGTCCGCCATCAACGGAAAAGAAGGCCGTACCGTAATAACGGGATGAACCTCTCCTTCCCCTCAGCCTTGGTCCAATGCCACGATGAGGGGGTCCACTATAGACCGCCCCGACTTTCTGCCGGCATTGCAGGGGGAACTCCTGGCGGTGATCGCCAAATACATTCCCGTGGACAAGGAAAATATCAAGGTGAGTATGGAGCGGCAGGGATAACCGCCGGGTTTAGGATCATCAGTCAGTACGTGACCGTTACCGTAATGGTGTCGATGTAGGCGCCGGGGCTTGGCGCCTGGAGGGCGGGAATCCGGCCGTAGACGGTTTTGCTGCTGGAGCAGGACCCCATGCTGCCGGAACATGTGCCCGAGACGGTGGAAGTGCCGCCCGTACCATCGCCCCACACCTGGCTGTACGTGGCATTAGTATAGAGCTGTCGCGCCGAGGCCTGGCCAGATAACAGGCCAAGCGCCAGCGTTGACAGTATGCCGAGGCAGGCGAAGAATTTTTTATGAATCTTTTGTCATGTTCCCCTGCTCATGACGTAATCCAGCCACTGACTGGAGATCCTTTCCAGCAAGCGATTCTGACTCTGCCGGGCGGTAAGGTTATCCAGATCCACCCAGGCCAGGGGCTGATCCTGCTGCGCACAGGAAAATACCGCCTTGGTGCGCTGCCCCGTTTCCGGATCGATCTGCCATTGCAGACATTGGGCGCAGACGCCTTTGAGCATGCACTGCATGGGGCTGCCCACCGTCGCGGTGGCCTCCAGATCAGCGCGGAAATACGGCTGTAGCTCCGCCTGGAGGGCCTGCTGAAAGCCCTTGAGCAGGCCGGTGGAACCCATGACCATCAGGCGATCCACTTCTTTCAGGGAAATGCCTTCCCCACCCTGCGCCGCCTGTCCCGGTAATGCCCCGGCCCCATAGGCGCGCAGCAAGGCCACCATGTCGCTGGCCTCGACACTGAGATCCTGGGGACGATGGGCTTCAATCAACGGGCCACTGCCCGTACACCAGATGATCTGGTCCGCGGCCTCTTCCAGTTCCGCCTGGTTATCCAGTTCGCCGGCTTTGCCCAGGGCCGCCACATAGAGCACGCGGTTGCCCGCGGCCCGCAAGGCCGGGCCGATATCGAGCATCACCGCCGCGCCCCAGCGTCCGGCGACCACCAGTATCGTTTTACCCGTGGGGATGTCGGTGGGTGCGCCGGTCGGCCCCATGAGAATCAGGGGATCGCCCGGCTGCAAGCGTCCCACCAGGCGCGGGCCGGTGCCCCATTGCAGGATCAGGAGGCGCACCGCGTCCCCTTCCACCCCCGCACCGCTGACCGTCAGTACCGGTACCTGTAAGCGGGTGCCATTCACGATCGGGCTGTGACTCTCGAAGGTCTGCAAGCGGAAAAACTGTCCCGGCCGGAAATTGCGGGCCGCCAGCGGGGCCTCCACCCACATCTCGGTGACGGCGGGGTTGCTGCGATCCATGCGGAGTACCCGCATGCTCAGCAGATGCTGCAACCGTTGCTGAAAGCCTTGCACATCCGGATCGACGGCGGTATCCAGCGTCCCCAGGCTTTGCATGACCTGCGGGTAGGTCGCCTTGGCCGAGGCGATGGCCTTGACCACGCTGCCATGAAACACCGGATGCGTGTCCCCAATAAAACTGATCCGATGTCCTTGCGCATCACCGTAGGAAGTAAAGGGTCCGGCCTCGGGGGCCTTGCAGTGCTCGGCCACCTGCACCGCTTGCAACGGCCCGTTATCGTGGGCCACATGGGTCAGGAAGTGGTCCCCATCCAGTTGGAAAGTCCCCGGATATTCCCTTTCATAGATGGTGTTGGGGACGGTGCCGGCGGCGATGAAGACGGCGCGTGCGGGTAGCCGCAGGTCCTGATCGCTGGCCAGCCAGCGCCCTTCCACCTCGCGCATCCGGCGGAAGACCATGTGCGCGATATGCCCATAACGGTCCAATTCTGCCCGCAGAGGGTCGAGACCCTCGCCATAATAGAGCCCTTCTTCCATGGCCTGGATGAGTTCTTCATGGTTGCGGGTATAGGCGGGTGACTGCTGCATCCCTTTCCGGTACGCCAGGGTGACGCCGCCCCAGGACTGGATCAGCGGCACGAAGTTGGGCGATTCGTCCTCTGCGGCGGCGCGCTCGCGCTCCGCACCCACGGCGCGGCCGTGGCTCAGGAATTCGTCGAGAATTTCGGTATCTTCCGCGGAGAGCCCGGCGCGGAGTTTTTCTTCTCCGGAGCGCGCCGCCATCGCTTCATAGCGCGCCAGAACCTTCTCCACCTGCCGCACATAGTAGGCTTGTACCTCGGTGGCGGTATCCACTGCGGTGAGGCCGCCGCCGATGACCACCGCCGGCAGGCGCACCTGCAGATTGGCGAGACTGGATTGCTTGCCCGCTCCGGTGAGCTGCAAGGCCATGAGGAAATCGCTGGCCTGGCGCATACCGCGGGCGAGGCTTTCGCCCATGGGCACTACCCGCGGCAGGCCGGCGCCGGTGGCAATACAGACGTGATCGAAGCCCAGTTCCCAGGCATTCTCGAGGGTGATGGTGCCGCCCAGCCGCACGCCGCCGAAAATCTGGAAATGGGGGCGCCGTGCCAGGGTCAGGTAGATCAGTTTGAGAAAATTCTTGTCCCAGCGCACGGTGATGCCATATTCGGCGACGCCGCCAAAACCCAGCAGAATCCGTTCGTCGAGGTCCTCCTGGAGACTGCTCCAGTCGCGAATGGGCTGCTCCAGCCATTGCTGGGGCAGCGGTTCGATTTTCAGGCCATCGATACCCACGACCGCACAGCCTTCCTGCAGGAGATGGTGGGCCATGGTGAAGCCCGCCGGGCCCATACCCGCCACCAGCACCTTCCGCCCGTTGTAGGGCTGCGCCAGATATTGCGTTTGCCGCAGCGGATTCCAGCGGGTGAGCAGATCGTAAATCTCGACGCCCCAGGGCAGATTCAGTACGTCCGTGAGGATCCGGGTCTCCACCTGCGGTATGTTCACCGGGTCTTGCTTCTGGTAGACACAGGCCTTCATGCAGTCATTGCAGATGCGGTGTCCGGTGGCGGGGACCATGGGGTTGTCCACCATCGCCATGGCTAGGGCGGCGATATGGAGTCCGTCCCGCTTCAGTACCTGCATTTCCGAGATCTTTTCTTCCAGCGGGCAGCCGGTGAGGGTGACACCGAGGGGGTCTACCTTGAGACCCAGTTCCGGTACGCCCTTTTTCTCGGGAAAGCCCTTGGAGCAAAAATCCCCGTCGTGATCATGGCAGTACAAGCAATAATGGACTTCGCTCTGGACGCTGCGCGGGTCCATACGCGGATCGGTCAGATGAAAGCCGTCACGGCGGCGCAGGGTGCCTTCCGGAGATACCATAGGCGCACCAGGGAGGTCGTCCCGCCGTTTCAAGGGTACCAGTGCTTCATGGTCCACCCGCTGCGGCAGGCGGAAACTGGACCAGCCTTGCACCGCCAGGGCGGCCTGCGGGTCACTCAGGATGCGGGCACACCACTGGGTCAGACGGTCGATAGCCTCGGCGTGGACCGCTTCGTCCTCGAGCCAGGCTTCACCGAGCCGGGCAATGGCCCATTCGCGATCTCCCAGCGGCCAGCCGCGCTGCCGGATTTCTCCATCCAGCCATTGATCCAGATCGGCAAAAGATTCGGGAAATCCACCACGGTAACGGCGCGCGCGGCGCAGCACAAAATGCTTTTTGAACGCCATCACCACATCATGGCTGCGCGTCCGCGCCTGCAACTCCGCTACTTCCGCGTCAATGGCAAAAAGTTCGCCGATAAACCGCTCCACCCACAGCGCAAGCCGCAGCAATAAATTACTCTGCACCCGACCAACAAACTCCTCACCGCCAGCGCGATAGGCACCGAGGCGGGTCGCCAGCTCGCCATCCTG
>NZ_JBYCKR010000111.1:0-3939 GCF_057473505.1 Acidithiobacillus sp. TH-A35
TGAAGAATATGGTTACAGCGCCTTGCCCGAATTGGGTATATAGTTTAGATGGTGGCACTACCCAGTTGTTGCTTTTCTTATAAAAATACCAAATAGAAGAGTGGTGTAAAAATACAAAAACTGCAGCCAAACCGCGAAGACCATCAAGGGATCGATATTTTTGAAATTCCTTGCTTGGCTTTATCTTGTTTAAGATATACGCAGTAAGAAATGCAGCTACCAGTACAGCTATGGCAAATATCGGAGATGTCGGGCTTGAAAAATTCAGATATTTAAAATCATTCATATTATAAGACCTTTTGTATTAATTTGTCGCATTCGTCAGGCTATCATCACATGGTCAAGGGGAGCGGCTTGACCTTGGGTGATCCGGCCTGGCGAGCTTGCCACAGATCATAGGCGGCTTGTTGGGCAACCCAGACGTCTGCGTGGCCTCCGTGCTCGACTCCGAGCCATCCCTCAAGACGCAGAGCCATCTCCGGAGAAATAGCGGTACGCCCGTTGAGTACGCGCGACAGCGTCGAGCGTGTCACTCCGAGTTGCTCCGCCGCCTCGGTTACCGTCAATCCGAGGGCAGGCAAGATATCGTCCCGCAGGGTCAGTCCTGAGTGGGGTGGATTGTACATTGGGCTCATGGTCCTCGTCCGGGTTCATAGCGGAAATCGCCGTTCAACGGGCTGATTGCGGCTGGTTGATCTCCTGGCTGATGATATGCAGCATCTGGGCATGAATCCGCAGATTACCGGCGACGATGTTGCCGTTTTGCAGGTAACCCTGATCGCCCTTGAAGTCGGTGGCGACACCACCCGCCTCCTGCACCAGTAGCGCGCCGGCAGCGAGATCCCAGGGCTTGAGGTTGAACTCCCAGAAGCCGTCATAGCGCCCAGCCGCGACATAGGCGAGGTCCAGCGCCGCGGAGCCGGGCCGCCGGACGCCCGCGGTCTTCAGCATGAAGGTTTTGAGGGTAGCGAGGTAGGGGTCCAGGTAGGAAAAATCCCCGTAGGGGAAACCGGTACCCAGGAGTGCCCCATCCAGGTCCTTGCGTTGGGCAATGCGCAGGCGGCGATCGTTGAGGTGCGCCCCGCTGCCCCGGCTGGCGGTAAACAGCTCGTTATGCACCGGATTATAGACTACCGCGTGCTCAAGGCGGTCGAAATGGCGGACGGCTATGGAGACACAGACTTGCGGCATGCCGTGGATGAAGTTGGTGGTGCCATCGAGGGGGTCAATAATCCACTCGAAGTCTTTATCGGAGATGCGGCTGCCTTCCTCGGCCAGGATACCGTGCTCGGGGTAAGCGCGGCGGATAATCTCAACAATGGCGGCCTCGGCGCGCTGATCGACGTCCGTGACAAAGTCATTGTGCGCCTTGCTGGTGATGCTGATTTCATTGACCCGGTCGAAGCTGCGGTTGATGATATCGCCAGCTTTGCGGGCCGCACGAATGGCGGTAACGAGAATAGGATGCTGCATGGGAACCTTGTGCGAGGATGAGTCGGAATTGGGGCAGTATAAAGGAGAATGGCGGTGGCCGCACGGGCGAGGGCTGCGGGCATGATCGGGACGTCTTTGCATGGCTTGCGTATTGTCCTCGTTGAACCCAGTCACCCCGGCAATATCGGGGCGGCGGCACGGGCCATGAAGGTGATGGGGTTGCGCCATCTGGTGCTGGTTAATCCGCGCTTTTTCCCCGATCCGGAGGCCACGGCTCTCGCCTCCGGTGCCGAAGATATTCTGGAATCGGCACAGGTCTGTACCAATCTGGATACGGCCTTGCAGGGTTGCCACAAAGTCTATGGCACCAGCGCCCGCGACCGTCGTATCCAGTGGCCCGTCAGCAACGCACGGGAGGCGGCGGGAGAGATTCTCACGGATCTGGACACGGGGGATTGTGCTCTGCTCTTCGGCCGGGAGCGGACGGGGCTAACCAATGCGGAGATGGATCGTTGTCAGGTTCTGGTGCATATCCCCACGGCGGATGCATACCACTCCCTCAATCTGGGGCAGGCGGTGCAGGTACTCGCCTATGAGCTCCACATGGCCGCCCTGACGGCCCTGCCAGCCCAAGACGTACCCGCAGCGGATGTGCCGGAGCAGCCCGCTCCCGTCGAGGATATGGAAGGCTTTTATGGCCATTTGCAGCATGTGTTGCGCCGCAGTGGTTTTCTGCAGGAGATTCGCGCTACCCGCATGATGCGTCGCTTGCGTCGTCTCTTCGACCGCGCCAGGCCGAGCCGGAACGAGGTGAACATCCTGCGTGGTATCCTTACCGAAATCGAGCGCTGGGCGTCTAAAGTGGACAGAAAGGATCAGGATAGTTTTTAATGCGGGGCTTGGTAGTGGCCGGGGCAAATACAGGGGAGTGTGGCTATGGGTGGACGCTGGCGGAGTGACCTCGACGCAGTTTTTGCGCGCGATCCCGCGGCGCGTACCCGTCTGGAAGTGTTACTCACCTATCCCGGCGTCCACGCCCTGTTCCTGCATCGGATCGCTCATGCCCTGTGGCGTCACCGCTGGCGCCTGTTGGCGCGCAGTCTGGCGGCCTTTTCGCGTTTCTGGACAGGTATCGAGATTCATCCGGGGGCACAGATCGGTAAGGGTTTCTTCATTGATCATGGGATGGGCGTGGTGATCGGTGAGACGGCGGAGATCGGCGACAATTGTACCCTCTATCACGGCGTGACCCTGGGCGGGACCTCCTGGAAGCCGGGCAAACGCCATCCGACCTTGGGTCGTGGTGTCATCGTCGGCGCTGGTGCCAAGGTGCTGGGACCGATCGTTATCGGGGATAATGCGCGGATTGGCTCTAACGCCGTGGTGGTCAAGTCGGTGCCGGAGGGTGCTACCGTGGTGGGCATCCCTGGGCGGGTCGTCAATAAGGGTGAGCATACAGATAGCTTCGAGGCCTACGGCCTGACCGGGCAGATGCCCGATCCGGTGGCGCGGGCCGTGGAGTGCATGCTGGAGCACATGCATCGCCAGGATGCGGAGATTGCGCAACTGCGAGAGGGTTTGCAGCGCCTGCAGCCGCTTGAGACCATGATGCCCGTGGAGGAGATCGTCTGTGTGCTGGATGATGACGCACCAGAAAGCGAGGGAACTCGTGCGGGTAATACTTGACTAATTTAGTAGAGATAGTAGGATGTCGTGCAGAGGAGCACCGGACATGAAACTGACGACAAAAGGACGCTACGCGGTGACCGCCATGTTGGATCTGGCGCTCAATCAGCGTGGTGGCGTGGTAACGGTAGCCGACATTTCGCGGCGTCAGCAGATTTCCGTGGCCTATTTGGAGCAGCTCTTTGGGCGCCTGCGTCGTTATGGTCTGGTGGAAAGTGTACGTGGTCCGGGCGGTGGTTACCGGCTGGCCATGCCGGACTCGGAGATTCCGTTGACGCGGATTGTGGAGGCTGTCAATGAGTCCATCAGTACGACCCAGTGCGGTGGTGATCCGCAGCAGGGTTGTAAGGGGGATGGGCAGCAGTGCCTTACCCACGACCTGTGGGAAGAATTGGGAGATCGTATCGCCGAGTTTCTCGGGGGAATCACCCTCGGGCAACTGGTACAGAAGCAGTTGCACAAGGAGTCGCTGCAGTCGGCACCGATCCGGATGACGGACAGGACACCACTGCGCCCGACGCATAAAACCGCTTAAGACCGTGAGGTACAGGAAATGAATCAACCCAAAATCATTGAACTGGATAGCAGGCAGCCTTTGCTGATCAATCCGGATCGTCCTATTTATCTGGACTATCAGGCGACGACTCCTGTGGACCCGCTGGTCCTGGAACAGATGCTGCCTTTTCTGACCCATGATTTTGGTAATGCGGCCAGCCGTTCCCATCCCTATGGCTGGACGGCGGAAAAAGCGGTGGAGAAAGCGCGCCAGCAGGTGGCCGATGCCATCCACGCCGACCCCCGCGAAATTGTCTGGACTTC
>NZ_JBYCKR010000112.1:0-4573 GCF_057473505.1 Acidithiobacillus sp. TH-A35
GGCCCTGGCTTACGTCATCACCAGACTGGACTATGTGGCACCGGGAAATGACGAAACCGGCAAGATCGTCATAGAACTGAAAGCGAACGCCAAAGGCGTCATTGCAAGCCCGACCATTCGTATTTCCGCGGGTGATATGGCCAATCGTTCGGTGAGGGAAATTCTCGCTGCAAAGGGATTTTTGAAAGAAACTCCGGAGTTGATTGCTGCCTACGACGAAGAAGTCTCCCGTTATTTCGAATGGCGTGGACATTATGGTGCACAGTATTCGGCGCTCGGGGTCGGTTTCTATGCCGAAGATCCCAGCGCGACACATCGGGATACCGACTGGTCACGAAAAGACGTGATCATTTTGTCGGCGGGAGAGGGCAGGGCGCGTCTGGTCAATGATGAGGGTATTCTGACCGCCAGGGTCACAGCACTGGAAGTGACCGGGGATATTCTCGGCCCCTATTTGCGCAAAGCGGCAAAAAGCAATCGCTATAGCGCCGAAGAAGAGATGGGGCAATTCCGCTCTGTTATCGAGAATGGGTTGTTCACGAAAATCCCCGTGCATCCCTATTTATTCATGTTTCACCTGGAGCTTCATCATTATCTCTGGGTGCATGTCAGCGACATTGCGCCTTACGCTTACCAGCCCACATTGAAGCAAAAGCTGATTTTACCCGCTGAACAGACAGATCTTATTGATATTTTGACTGCCGAGATGGATGTCCTGATGGACGATATCATCACCGGGAAATCCGGCGGGACGACAGTTCTTTGCGCCGGACCCGCCGGCGTAGGAAAAACGCTCACCGCCGAGGTGTATTCTGAAATTATTCAGCGACCGCTGTATCGGGTGCATTCAGGACAACTCGGACTGAATGTGGCCAGTATGGAGACCGCGCTGAAGGAGATACTGACCCGGGCCCAACGCTGGGGCGCCGTTATGCTGATTGATGAAGCGGATGTCTATATCAAGCGCCGGGACGACAATATGACGATGAACGCAGTGGTGGGCGTTTTTCTGCGGGTGCTGGAGTATTTTAATGGTTTGTTGTTTTTGACCACGAACCGGGTGGATGACATTGATGAAGCCATTGTCTCCCGTTGCATTGCCCTGATTAAATACAATCCCCCGGATGGCAATGGACGCCGACAAATCTGGCAGGTGATGTGCGATCAGTTTTGTCTCGATATCTCCATGTCGGCCATTGACGAATTGGTGGATATTTTTCCTGCAGCCACTGGCAGGGATATTAAGGGACTGGCCAAACTGGTGGCCAAATTCTGTAAACAGAAACAGGTGCTGCCGACTGTGGAGGTCTTTAAACGCTGTTCGGTATTTCGCGGGCTGGAACCAGCCGCTGCGTGACCTTGGAGATACGAGTTTTTAATGCGATAGGGAGAAATGAATATGCGTACAATCATTACCCTGGCAGGCCAGGATGTGGGATTGGTGAGCGAAAACGATATGGCCCTCGCCATACAGGCGGCTGAGGAGGTCTTCGCGCAGCATGGGGCTGACCCTATGGCTTGCGAAGTGGCCAATCAAAAGCAGTATAGTGATGCGGAAATTACCAGGGATGAAGCGTTATTGTGCGCCATCTGGGAAGAAGCCAATTATGCCGCCTGGCACAAAGCCACTATTGGCTGGATGAGTCGGGATATTGATCTTTACATGATGGTGCGAAGTGCTGCAGCGGATGTCATGGATGCCATATCAGCATAATATATTGTGTGTTTTCTGGATTAAAAAGGAGTTTCACCATGTTTGGTAAAGCCTGTGATTTTAACGAGATGCGACAAGGAAAATATGAAGTGGCGGTGGTTAACCGGATACTGCTCGTGATTGTGTGGCCCATCCGGGGTGAACCCCGGGCTTTTCATGGGATGTGTCCCCACGCCAATGAACCACTAGCCGATGCCCGCTTCGATGGGGAGACCCTGACTTGTGCACACCATGATTGGGCATTCAGCAGTGAAACAGGCGCATGCATCAAGGGCCAGCCCTGTACCCTCAGGGAGTTTCCGCTAAAGATTGAAAATGACGAAGTGCTAGTGGATACCGGTGATTTTGCGCCCAATGGACCCCGCTAAAGCCACTGGCAAATTCTGAACTAAAACCCGTCTCTCTTGCTTCCCCAGGGATGAGAGCCGGGAACCACTTCCGCTTTGATTCCGGCTTTTTCAACATCGGTGAGGGTTTTATAGAGGGTCGATTCATGGGCTAATATGCTGCCCTGCATTACTGCGACATAGCGTGCCGGCAGGTCGACATCGCAAACGTAACCGCCTCCCGGGTCCTCAACGCTGCGTAAATTGCCATCCCAATCCATGAAAAAGCCACTCATGATAAATCCTCGCTGGTGTTGTTCCAAAAGTCGGTGGGGGTGAAAGAATGCCTGCCGAGTCAGCGTGATTTGCGCTCGGCGGGCGAAAAATTGCTCAAGTGCCCCTCTTTCGCGGCTTGCGCACGACCACGCGCCATCAGTCCGGCACTGCGACCAGGTGCGGCCACCCGCGAAAGCTGTTTTTCCAGGTGTTGGCTGCCGCATTGCGGGCAGTTTGGGATATTTGAGCCCATGACCAGTAATTCAAAGTCGGCGTCGCAATCGCAACAATGGTAATCGAAGATAGGCATTATTGTTCCTTTGTCAGGTTATGGCCAAAACGGCATCTGTTACCCGGTACAGCAATAATGATGCCTGTTCAGGTGGCGGCTTTTACCCGCCTCGGTGTTTCGCGCAACAAATTCAGACATTCCAGATTGGCGACCATATCCAGTGCAGTGAAATCATCGAACGAAAGGAGCCTCCGGTCCGCACCGAATGCCAGCAAACGCTCCACTACCGTCGTCTTGCCAGCGGATGCAGCATACATCAGGCAAGTGGCGCCGTTGTCATTCTGGTGGTTGAGGTTGGCGCCAACCGCGACCAGCAGGTCCACTGTGTCAAGATTCTCACTGACACAAGCGAACCAGAGGGCCTGATTGCCATCGTTGTTGCGCTGGTGCGGGTCGGCGCCGGCGGCGAGCAGTTCAGCCACCCGTTCAGGATGGCCTTCACCGGCAGCGCGCATCAAGGGCGTCACCCCGTCGCGGGTGCATGCGTGGATGTCTGCGGCGGGAAACCCCTGCGCCGTCAGCCAGCATTGCAGCGCCTCGGTAAGCTGCGGATTTGCGGGCGTATGCACCTTGCACCAGGCTTCGTAACCGCCATCCAGACTATATACCTCCGCAAAACCAAAATCGGCAAAGAGTTGGGCACGCATCTGGCTGGCGTTGCCATGGTAGCAATAGATCAGCACGGGACGATGTTTGGCCATGTTCAGCACATAGTCATCGGCGTTGTAATCGCCCAGGGGAGAAGCTCCGGCAATATGTCCGGCCCGGAAGTCGCTGGGATGGCGGCAATCCAGTAACACGGTGTTGTCCTGCCTTTGCAGGAGTTCGCGGGCCTTATGCACATCAATACGCTGAAAGGAGCGGGTATTCATGAGTTTTCTCCGGTGTGAGTGTTCAGTTCTCGGTGGGCATAGGGCGGGAGGGTGCTAATCCGCGTATCCGTCAGGGCATGACCCACGGTGAAGTGGTAAAGGGATTGCAGGCTGTTATCCTTGATCCCCAATATTTCATGCACGGCATCATCAAAAAAACAGCCGATGCCGGTGGCGTTCAGACCCAGGGATTCGGCTTCCAGATACAATATCTGGCCCAGCAGCCCGGCTTCCTGGTAGAGCAAACGATAATGCCAGGCACCGCTCTTCAGGGGGTCGGCATACTCCGCCAGAAAGGCCACGGCAAAGCAGCTATCGGCAGCAATGGCCTGATGACAGGACAGGGTCCGGGCGATACTGCGCACGTCGCCACTATAGAGTCGCCGCAGGGGCAGATGGGTGGGCGCAGTAGCCACTGCTTCCCAGGAGAAGTCGGGATTGAGGGCCATGCGTAGCACTGGGCCGCCCTCTGCTGTGCGGGGCAGGGCATAGAGGCCGCTACTCAGGCCACTAACGCGATGCACAAAAAGTATCGGATGGATGCGCGGGGTGAAGGGCCAGACATCCCAGGGCAGGCCGGAACGGGGCAGCAACGCATCCAGGAGCGTAAAGAAATCGTCAGCCGCCATGACCGTCTTCGGGTCGAAGCGCTGGGCGCTGCGCCGACGGCGGATCAGCGCGCTGGCGGCGGTCTGCCCCGATTTTTTGCGTGCTGGCCAGGGATCAGGCGGAAGCGGGTCGGGAGTGAGTACCGGCATCCTGCTGGCGCTGGTCGTTTCGGCGATGACCGGCCACTGATACAGGGGGTGGGGATCCAGGCAGTTGGCCTGACCCCGCCATTGCCCCGGCAGCGCAGCGGGACTCCCGACAGCGGAGGATATTGTATCGGCTGGGAGGATTTCCAGCAGCAGCTCCGCATCCTCGCCTTCGGCATGCGCGAAATCGCTGGAACGATCCAGGCCGAGGAGACTGCGCAGTCGGGTATCGTCCACATCCCCGCGCAGGCGAAGGTGCCAACCCAGGGTACCCGCAGCGTAGCGCAGGGCACCCAGCGCATGGCCAATATCCAGTTGGCAATAACGCAGTGCCCGTT
>NZ_JBYCKR010000113.1:0-3819 GCF_057473505.1 Acidithiobacillus sp. TH-A35
GGATGTGTCCCTCGCTGGCAAGCAGTCCGGAGGTAGGATCGAGACCGATCCAGCCGGCGCCGGGAACATAAACCTCCACCCAGGCGTGGAGATCGGTGAAATCACTGGCTGGACCTGACGGTCCATCCAGTGGCGCCTGATCAGCCACTAGTTGCACCAGATAGCCGGACACGAAGCGAGCGGCGAGACCCATGTGGCGGAGTACCTGCACCAGCAGCCAGGCGGTGTCGCGACAGGAGCCGCTGGCTTTTTGCAGGGTTTCTTCCAGGGTTTGTACCCCGACCTCCATGCGCAGGGTATAGCCGATGTGCCCCTGTAGTCGCTGGTTAACGGCAACGAGGAAATCCACGGTGCGCTGACGACGGCGCTTGATGTCGAGCAGAAAACGCTGCATTAACGGGCCTGCCTCCTCCTGCTCCAGGTAGGGTGCCAGTTCTTTGCGGAGGGTGGGATCGTAATGGAAGGGCCAATGTTCTGCCGCCGGCTCTATAAAAAAATCAAAGGGATCTATCACTGTCAGGTCGGCGATGACCTCCACATCCACCTGGAGCGACTTTGCGCGTTCCGGAAAAACGAGGCGCCCCTGATAATTACCGAAAGGGTCCTGTTGCCAGTTGAGGAAGTGTCTGGCCGGTTCGACGTTGAGCGAGTAGGCGAGGATCGGCGTCCGGCAATGGGGCGCCGGGCGCAGGCGCAGCACATGGGGGTGGATCTGCACCAGGCGATCAAAGTCATACTCGGTCTGGTGGCGCAGGACGACATGGATACCCATGATGATTCCCTCTGGAGGTGATGTGTATGTCGTGTTTTCCGTCAGGCTTGTACAGCGCTCAAGTGCAGTCCCTTAGGCACGCCATCGAAGCCCGAAGCATCACGGGCGAAGTAGGTGCCTTGAATGGTGCGGTGGACCATGGCCAGATCTTTCTGCGCCTGATCGAGGTATTCGTGCAGCAGGTCCGGGCGCAGGTTGGCGAACTTCAGGGTGTCCAGGCGCCGCCGCGCCCGGCGCACCACCTCGGAAGGGATGCCCGCGTTGGGCAGGTGGGCGAGCGCCACCTCCATCTCACCCAGGCAATATTTCATGCTGCGCGGAAACTTGCCGTCCTTGAGCAGATAGTCCACCACCTGATTGCTGCGCACCTGCACGGAAACATGGCGGCGGTACATCTCAACGGCGCTCAGGGCCCGCAATACGCCCAGCCAGAGGCTGTTCCCGGTCGTTTTCTGTAGGCCGTGATCCTGAGGCAGGATCACGGCGCTGGTCACGTCAATAATGCGCGTGGTCATGTCGGCGCGTTCCATGTTGCGGCCCAGCTTGATGAACTGGTACACATTGTCCTGGCTCATGCTGCTGATGAGCAGGCCCACCAGGGCGTGGCGTCGGGAAATGACCTCGCTGAGAAAGGCATAACGTGCATGACGGCTGTCCGAGCTGGTGCCAGCATGTTCGCGGACGAAGAGGAAGAGGGTGTTCAGGCGCTCCCAGAACTCGGCGGGGAGCAGGTCGCGGAAGGTGCGGCAGTTCTCCCGGGCCTGATGGATGGCGGCCATCACCGAGTTGGGGTTGCGCTCGTCGGCAATGAGAAATCGCATGATGCGGCCTTCCTCCGGCGTGCCGTAGTGCTCCGTGTAGAGTTCGGCGTCACCCGTCACCTGCAAGAGAATGTCCCAGCCGAACTTGGCGCCCTGGGGCAGGTCGAGCAGCAGCAGTGTGGTGGCATTGATCAGCCGAGCCATGTCTTCGGTCCGCTCCAGATAGCGGGCCATCCAGTACAGGTTTTCAGCTACTCGCGAAAGCATGGGGCCTCCTCATCGACAATCCAGGTGTCTTTGCTGCCGCCGCCCTGGGAGCTGTTCACCACCAGCGAGCCGGGTTGCATGGCCACCCGGGTCAGGCCGCCGGTGGTCACGTACATTTTGTCAGCCTGCAAAATAAAGGGGCGCAAGTCCAGGTGACGGGGTTCCAGGTGATCGTCCACCAAAGTCGGCGCGGTGGAAAGATTCAGCGTGGGTTGGGCGATATAATTGCGCGGGTTGGCAATGATTCGCTCCGCGAAGCGGACCCGCTCTTCCGGCGTGGCGCGCGGTCCGATAAGCATGCCGTAACCACCCGATTCATTGGCCGGTTTGACCACCAGTTCGTCCAGGTGACCCAGCACGTAATCACGGTCCGCGTCGCGCATGCACAGGTAGGTTGGCACGTTGGGCAGGATAGGTTCGGCAGCCAGATAGTAGCGGATGATCTCGGGCACGAAGGCGTACACCACCTTGTCATCGGCGACTCCGGCACCGGGGGCATTGGCGATGGCGATCGTGCCGCGTCGCCAGGCGCGCAGCAGCCCGGGAATACCGAGGGCGGAGTCGGGAAGAAAGATTTCGGGATCGAGATAATCATCATCGATGCGCCGGTAGATCACGTCCACCCGCTGTGGCCCGGAGATTGTCTTGAGATAAACGACATCGTCGTTGCCGACGAAAAAGTCCGCACCTTCCGCCAGATAGGCCCCCATCTGCTGCGCCAGATAACTATGCTCGAAGTAGGCCGAGTTATAGATGCCGGGGGTGAGCACCGCAACGACGGGTCGCTCCCCCTCGCGCGGGGACAGGGCCGCGAGCGTTTCGTAAAGCCGGTTGGGGTAGTCGTCCACCGGCAGGATAGTGGAGGAGTTGAAGAGCTCTGGAAAGAGCCGCTTCATGATCTGCCGGTTCTCCAGCATGTAAGAGACGCCAGACGGAACACGCAGATTGTCTTCCAACACATAGACCGTGCCGTCGGCATCGCGCACCAGATCGCTGCCGCAGATGTGCGCCCAGACCCCCAAAGGCGGATGCACGCCCCGACAGGCGTTCCGGAAATTACGGGAGCTGGCCAGTACTTCGGCGGGGAAAACGCCGTCGGCGACAATGCGCTGCGCGTTATACAGGTCGTCGATAAAAAGGTTGAGGGCTTGTAAGCGTTGCTTGAGTCCCTCTTCAATGTGTACCCATTCCCGCCGTGACATAATGCGGGGAATGATGTCGAAGGGCCAGGCGCGGTCGATATTGCCGGCCTCGCTATACACGGTGAAGGTAATGCCCATCGCGAGGATGGCGGCATCTGCGGCCTGCCGGCGGGCGAGCAGTTCGTTGCTGTCCAAGGTGCTGAGGTAATCAAACAGCGGGGCTGCGGCCAGGCGCGGAACGCCGCCCTCGCCTACCAGTTCATCGTAGGTACTCTGCTGCTGATAATGCTTGCTCAGCCAATCCATAAGCCTTTTCTCCTCTTGCGTGATGCACGCGCATGCTTCTGAATATGGCGGTGAAACGACGTATTCGTCTGTATACTGGATCGGGCCGCGCTCCGGTCATTAGAGAGATGCCAGCAAAGCTTGTGCCAACTACTGGCCGGGTGGTCTCCGATTTTTCCGGAGCGCTGTAACAACGCTATTCTGATCGGTAAATCTGGTCATCGGCTTTTGGGTCTTCTGTAGGCGTTGGTCTGTGCGCCTTGACTCTGTCCTGGATTTGCCGCCTTTGTATCAGATTGTGCCTGAGCAGGGAGAGTTGTTTGCACCATAACGGTGCATATTATTCATATTTGGTGCATGGGACGTTTCCCATCTTTACCTGCATTCCCGGAGCTTAGGCCGGCGGGATGCCAGAAGTTTCCCAGGCAAAGCGCGGCAGATCATCCAGCGCCCGCAGCAACCCCTGACTCCAGCGCTCGCCGATGCTGCGGTAAAAAGGGTCTTCCTCGGACAGGCTCAGGTAACGCCCGGCCCGCAGGCTGTCGGTATGGTAAATGAGCAGTTCCACCGGCGGACCCACGGAGACGTTGCT
>NZ_JBYCKR010000114.1:0-5987 GCF_057473505.1 Acidithiobacillus sp. TH-A35
CGCAGGGGGTGAGACATGGCTTTGATCACCTCGGAAAGCTGCTCAATCTTGCGTTCGGGAATAATGGGATTTTGCATGGTTAGGCTCCTTGTCATCAGAATACGATCTTCGCCCGTAGCTAGCATAGATCGTGCCATATTATCGCACTGGCCTGTATTGTTTGCATAAGTTTGAAAATGCCCGATGATATGATGGCGCGCAGCCGAGCTATATTGTAGCCTGTCGGCTACGCTTTTTTGTGGGGTACCTTGGGGCTATTGAGTTCTATGGGGTTTTTGCTGTGTGCAACGGACGACATCTAACGGCGCTGGCGGAGGAGGTGGCCTCCGCCGGGCTCTCACTCAGATCTGATTGCGCCAGTAGTGGTCTTCTTTGTCCATGATCCGGGTGGCCTCGTCTGGTCCCCAGGAGCCAGAGGGGTAGGTGAGGATGTAGTCGGTCTCCCGTCCCCAGGACTTGATGATAGGGTCGACGACGCGCCAGGCCCATTCGACCTCGTCAAAGCGGATGAACAGGGCTTTGTCGCCTTGCATCACGTCTAGCAGCAGGGCCTCATAGGCATCCAGCTCCTGCTCACCATCTTTGCGGTAAGATGCGTTGAGTTGTACGGGGCGAACGCGCATTTCCAGACCCGGTTCCTTGACCTGGATTTCAATTTTAAGGCTCTCCGGTTCCAGAGAGAGCAATATCCAGTTGGGCTCAATACGTTCGATACTGGTTTCGCGGAAGAGTTGTTGCGGTGTATGACGGAAGCGGATGGCCACGCTGGAGGTCTTGGCAGTAAGACGTTTGCCGGTACGCAAATAAAAGGGCACGCCGCGCCAGCGCCAGTTATCAATGTAAAACTTGGCGGCGACAAAGGTTTCTGTTACCGAGTTGGGCTCAACACCCGCCTCGTCCTGATAGCCGGGGACGTGTTTATCGTGGACAACGCCAGGCCCATACTGCGCGCGCATGGCATAGGCGGTAACAGCCGATTTGGGAATAGGGCGGATTGAGCGCAGGACTTTGACTTTTTCGTCGCGCAGGCTATCTGCCTCCAGCGAAGGTGGTGGTTCCATGGCGACCAGAGTGAGAACCTGCATCAGGTGATTTTGCAGCATATCGCGCAGAGCACCGGCCTGATCATAATAGCCAGCCCGATTTTCAATGCCGATATCTTCGGCCACCGTTATCTGGACGTGGTCGATGTAATTACGGTTCCATATCGCTTCAATCGCCAGGTTGGCGAAACGAAAAACCAGCAGATTCTGGACAATTTCTTTGCCAAGATAGTGATCGATACGATAGATCTGCTCTTCGCGGAAGTGACGATGCAACTGCTCGTTGAGTTGCACGGCACTTTCCAGATCATCACCGAAGGGCTTTTCAATGACGATGCGGTAGTCGCCATCCTGATTGAATCCTGCCTCGGAAAGGCGTTGTACCACCGGAATAAAATCGGTGGGACGAATAGCGAGATAAAAAATGGTACCTGCTGGTTTTTCGGCCCCTGCCGGGGTCAGCAGGCTGTGGAGTCTGGCGTAAGATTCCGGCTCATGGATTTCACCGCGCACATATTCAAAATGCCTGCAAAAATCGGCAAAGTGGTCCGCGTGGTAATTGCGGGCATAAGTTTCCAGGTGCTCATGGAGAAAGTCCTGCCAGGCTTTGTCATCCCAAGATCGTCGACCAAAGGCGAGAATGCGCAGTTCTTCGGGCATTCTGCCTGCACAATGCAGATGATAAAGTGCGGGGAGAAGTTTTTTGCTGGCGAGATCGCCGGTAGCCCCAAAAATAACGAACTGACAATTACAGTTACTCATTCATCCCTCCTTTTGCACGGCATGGCCGCCAAACTGGTTACGCATCATCGCCAGGAGTTTGGCGGCGTAGTCGTCGCGCCCCTGAGAGGCCCAACGCATTTGCAAGGCGAGGGTAATGACCGGCGCGGGAATTTTCAGTGCGAGAGCGGCCTGCGCGGTCCACAAACCTTCGCCGGAGTCCGCTACTACAGGCGCGATGTCGGCGAGCATTTGGTCTTTGGCGAGGGTGTCAGCAGTGAGATCAAGAAGCCAGGAGCGGACGACGCTGCCATAGCGCCACATTTCGGCCACCTTGGCGAGGTCCAGTCCGAATTCGGTTTTGCCTTGCAAAATGGCGAAGCCTTCGGCGAGGGCCTGCATCATGCCGTATTCGATGCCATTGTGGACCATTTTGACAAAGTGGCCGCTGCCGACGGGGCCACAGTGCAACCAGCCTTTGTCGGTGCCCGGTGCCAGTGCCTCCAGAAAAGGCGTTACCTGAGCTACGGCTTCCTGGCTGCCACCGACCATCAGGGCATAACCCTCTTGTAGACCCCAGACACCGCCCGAAACACCGGCGTCTATGTAATGCACCCCCGCCGCCTCCACTTTTTTGGATTGGGCGACGGAGTCCTCATAAAAGGCATTCGCGCCATTAATCAGTATGTCGCCCTTGCTCAATAAGGGAAGAATGGAGTCGATATGACTCTGGGTGGCCTCTCCGGCAGGAAGCATGAGCCAGACGATCCGGCGGCTGGGCAAGGCCTGAACGAGGGCTTCCAGACTTTCGGCAGCGTGCATGCCTGTTTCTTTAGCCAGATCAGTGGATTTTTCGGTATGGCGATTGTAAACGGTGACTTCCAGACCCTTGATGTGCAGACGCCGCGCCATATTGGCACCCATTCGACCTAAGCCGACCATCCCGATGCTTTTGTTACTCATTGCTTGCTCCTTTGCGTACACGCCTGCCAGAAAATGTTAGCATGAGTATAGACGTTCGGGCCTTTATGTCGCCGTTTTACTGCTACGAAGGAAATTTCCATGCAACTGGGCACACCACTTTCCGCTTCTGCTACGCGTTTGCTCATGCTCGGTGCAGGTGAGTTGGGTAAAGAAGTTCTGATAGCCGCGCAGCGGCTGGGGGTAGAGACGATCGCGGTGGATCGTTACGCCGATGCGCCGGCCATGCAAGTTGCCCATCGTTCCCATGTGCTGGATATGACCGATCCAGAGGCCATTCTGGCCATTGTCAAACGCGAGCGTCCGCAGTTTGTGGTGCCGGAAATTGAGGCTATTGCGACTTCCGCATTGGCGGAAATCGAGGCGCTGGGGTTGGCCACCGTGGCGCCCTCGGCACGGGCAGTACAGTTGACCATGGACCGCGAGGGTATCCGCCGCCTCGCTGCGGAAGAGTTGGGCTTGCCGACATCGCCGTATCGCTTCGCCGGGACGCTGGCAGAGTTGGAAGAGGCGGCGGCGGAGCTGGGCTTTCCCTGTGTGATCAAGCCGGTCATGTCCTCCAGTGGTAAGGGGCAGTCCGTAGTGCGTGGCGCGGCGGAACTGGCGCTGGCCTGGCAGGAGGCGCAGACGGCGGGTCGGGTCGGCGGCCAGCGGATCATTGTCGAGGGCTTTGTGGATTTCGACTTCGAGATCACCCTGCTGACCGTGCGCTCTGTCTTGGGGACGACTTTTTGTGCGCCTATCGGCCATCGTCAGGAGGCCGGCGATTATGTGGAGTCCTGGCAGCCGCAGCCGATGAGCGAGGCCGCTTTGCAGCAGGCGGAAAAGATGGCGCAATTGGTGACCGGCAATCTGGGCGGACGGGGACTGTACGGAGTGGAGTTTTTCGTGCGTGGTGAAGAGGTCATCTTCAGTGAGCTCTCGCCGCGCCCTCATGATACGGGTCTGGTGACCCTGGCCAGTCAGCGTCAGAGTGAGTTCGACCTGCACCTGCGTGCCATTTTGGGTTTGCCGGTCGATCCGGGCTTCCGGCGTCCGGCGGCGTCTGCGGTGATTCGCGGGAAGGAACTCGGTTGGGGGCCGGTGTATTCTGGGCTGGAGGAGGCGCTGGCGGTGCCGGAAAGCGATCTGCGGCTTTTCGGCAAGCCGACAGCCAGCAAGCTCAGGCGCCTCGGGGTAGGTATTGCATGCGCCGATGATGTGGAGGAAGCCCGGGAGCGCGCCCGCCGGGTTGCTGCGGCGATCAAAATCTGCCCCGCTTCCTGAGCGGGGTTGATCCTGCGGTAACGCGATCCCGGTTCTCGGGGCGGTCTAGGCGTTGATAAAAGCGCTGATGCGGTCCAGGGCCATCTCCAGATTCTTATCGCTGGTCGCGAAGGACAGGCGGATATGGCCAGGCGTGCCGAAGGCTGAGCCCGGTACTACTGCCACTCCGGCCTCCAGCAAGGCTTCAGCCAGGGCAAGATCGTCACGCAGACTTTTCGCCGCCATGACTTCGCGGAATCCCGGAAAGCTGTAAAAGGTACCATCGGAGGGCATGGCAGCAACGCCGGGCAGCGCTTTCAGGCGGTCGTAGACGTATTGGTGGCGCCGCTTGAAGGCATGCACCATTTCGTGGATGGCGCTGTCGCCACCTTCCAGCGCTGCCTGGGCGGCCACCTGGGCGATGGAGGTGGGATTGGAGGTGCTCTGGGACTGTACCGTATTCATTGCGGTGATCAGCGCTTTGGGGCCGGCGCAGTAGCCGATGCGCCACCCGGTCATGGCATAGGCCTTGGACACGCCATTCATGACGATGCAGCGCGGGGTCAGATCCGGGCAGGCATTGGCGATATTGACAAAGTCTTCATCGTAGAAACGGATTTTCTCATACATGTCATCGCTGGCGATGAGGATATGCGGATGACGGCGAAGTACCTCGCCCAGGGCTTCCAGTTCCGGGCGGCTGTAGGCCACGCCGGAGGGGTTGGAGGGGCTGTTGATGACCAGCAGGCGGGTGTTGGGGGTAATCGCCTCATCCAGTTGCTCCGGACTGATCTTGAAACGCTGGCTGGCGTCGGTATCGATGATGACAGGCCGTGCTTCCGCCAGTAGCACGATGTCCGGATAAGACACCCAGTAGGGCGCGGGAATGATGACTTCATCACCCGCATCCAGAAGGGCCTGACAAAGATTGAAGAAGCTTTGCTTGCCGCCGACGGAAACAAGAATTTCATCGGGGCGGTATGACAGATGGTTGTCGTGCGCGAATTTGCCGATGATGGCGGCTTTCAGCTCCGGCGTGCCGCCGACGGCGGTGTATTTGGTGAAGCCCTGCCGGATGGCGGCGATGGCCGCTTCCTTGATGTACTCCGGGGTGTCGAAGTCCGGTTCCCCAGCACCCAGACTGACAATATCCTTCCCTTCGCGGCGCAGTTGCTGGGCACGGGCAGTGACCGCAAGGGTGGGGGAGGGGCGCACCGCATTCACGCGGCGGGAAAGGCGGATATCCACGATCATCAACTCCAGGAGCAATTTCATCGGGCGCGGAAAATGCGCGCAAGAGCGCAAATGATAAGCATCCTTCGACTAAAATCAACTATTTTGCGCGAGGCAGGTATTTGCCGGGATGTGGGATGTGAAGGATTGACATTACAATCGACTAGAAGAGTACGATTTTCACCATGTATCCAGTCGACACCGCTTGAGTGGCCGGAAGGCAGGGGACGTGATTATGGCGAACGTAGAAATTGGAATAGAGGGCATGACCTGCGCCTCTTGCAGCAGCCGGGTGGAGCGCACCCTGAACCGCTTGCCGGGGGTGCAGGCCGCGGTGGTGAATTTGAGTACGGAACAGGCCACAGTGCAGTACGATCCGACGCAGATTACCCCTGACGCACTGACTGCGGCCATCACAGAAAGCGGCTACACGCCCGTGATCGCGGAGACGGAACTGGTTATCGAAGGGATGACCTGTGCGTCCTGCGTGGGGAGGGTGGAGCGCAGTCTGCGCCGCCTGCCCGGCGTGCTGGAGGCGACGGTCAATCTCGCCACAGAACGGGCGGCACTGCGCTATCTGCCGGATACTCTGGACCAAAACACCTTGATCGCCGCAGTGACCGCGGCCGGATATGGGGCGCGCACGGTGCTGGAGGATGTGGCCGTCGCTGACCGCAAAGCGCAGGTCATCCGCGCCATGCGCCGGGATGTCGTCATCGCGGTGGTGCTGGCTCTCCCCATTCTGCTGCTCTCCATGGGCATGGC
>NZ_JBYCKR010000115.1:0-4308 GCF_057473505.1 Acidithiobacillus sp. TH-A35
CGGCAGGCATCTCCCACACCTCGCAGCCGATCGCCTTACCCCCATGGGCAACGCGGACCAGCCCGGGACGCTTGCCGTCGGTCAGGGCGTATAGCCGATAGCAAGAGGCGGTACTGGTGTCGCTTATCAGCCGGCCACCGCGTGAAGTGATTTGGTGATTGAGCGGTAGCCCGCTGAGGTGGGCACCGACCACCGCGACCCGCACCTGCCCACTAGACACTGCTGCGGGCACGGTTTCCACTGGTGGCGGCATGGTTTCCACAGCTCCGTTGGGCACGGAGTCTGTCAACTGCCAACGCTCAGCCAGATGTAGCAGCGGCACATCCTGATGGGCTGGGGCAAACAGCGTGACGCCGAACGGCAAGCCGTCAACGCGGAATCCGGCCGGCACCGCCAGTGCCGCGTAATCCAGCAGATTCATGAAATTGGTATAGTAGCCCAGGTCGGTATTCCTAGCCATGGGTTCGGCCAGCAGTTGGGCGCGGGTAAAAATAGTGCCTGCTGTAGGTGTAAGGACGCAATCCACCTGCTGCCAAATGCAGTCGCATTTTCGCTTGAGCTCCTGTAACCGGTAAAGCGCGGCGAATGCATCTGCAGCCAGCGGCTTGGCTCCTCCCAGGGTGATATCGCGGGTGACTGGAAATAATGCATCGGGGTAAGTATTAATAAAACTGCGGATGGCATGGTAACGTTCAGCCACCCAAGGGCCGCCGTAAAGCAGACGAGCGGTTTCCAGGAAGGGGGCGAAGTCCAGTTCGACGCGCTCGCCGCCCAGCGATTCGAGCCGCGTCACAGATGCGTCGAACAAACGCCCGTATTGGTCGTCCCCAAAAAAGTTCAGGTCCTTGGCCGCTGGCACGCCGAAGCGAAAACGCGGCGCACGGCCAAAGTCAAAACCGTGGGGCTGGATCGTGCGTGAATAAGGATCAGATGTATCCTCCCCCAGTGCAGCCGCAAAGACCCGCTGGGCGTCCTGCGCACTCAGAGCGAATATCGATACACTGTCTAGGGAACGGCAGGCTGGTACTACGCCGGAGGTAGACAGCAGGCCGCAGGTCGGTTTGAGTCCAACAAGATTGTTGAAAGCCGCCGGTACGCGGCCAGAACCGGCAGTATCTGTGCCCAATGAAAAACTCGCCAGACCCAGCGCTACAGCCACCGCCGATCCGGCACTCGATCCGCCGGAGATGTAGTCCGGAGCGAAGGCGTTGCGGCAGGCACCATAGGGCGAGCGTGTGCCATTCAAGCCGGTGGCAAATTGGTCGAGATTGGTCTTACCCATGGCGATAGCGCCGGCGTCTATCAGCTTCTGCACCACCATAGCAGAGTTCTTGGGCGTATAGGCAAAGTCAGGACAGGCACAGGTAGTAGGTACGTCAACCAGATCCATGTTGTCCTTGATGGCGAAAGGCACCCCGTAGAGCGGCAGCCCCTCCATGTCTTGGCCTTCCAACTCCCGCGTGCGTATGAGCAAATGTTCACGCTGCGGCGGAGTGATCCAGATTGCGTGATCCGTATAGCGGGCAGAACGCTCAAGCAACTCCTCCACCAAACTCGTCGGGGTAAGTTGCCCGGAGCGGTAGGCTGACCGCAAGTTGTGTATATACAGGCTACTAGACATTCAGCTCTCCATCAGTGTCAGCACGTTCTGTCCAGTACTGACCGCTTCGCCTTCGCGGCAGAGCAGACGATCAATGACACCAGAGGTAGGCGCTTCGACGGTCATCTCCATTTTCATGGACTCTAAAATAATCAGCGGATCATTGGCTTGTACTCGTTCACCCGCTTTGACCAGAATCCTCCACACGCTGCCGGCGATAGGGCTAGCCACTGGGTGCGCACCGGCGGTCAGATCCAGATCCATGTCACTTGCGTCCTCAGCCACCGTTGCGTCGCTGATCCAGTTGGCTTGGCCAGATTGGGTCCAGCGCTCGCGCTCCTCGGCGAAAGCCTGACGCTGGCGATCCCGAAATGCGGCGATATCGTCAGCATTGTCGGTTACAAAACGCCGATAATCCGCAATACGAAAAGTATCTTCACGAATATCCAGAAGGTAGCGTCCGTGCATGAAGTCGGTGCGGATGGTTTCCAGCTCTGTCGTACTGACGGGGAAGAAACGGATCTGGTCGAAAAAACGCAGGAGCCAAGGCTTACTATCGGTAAATTGCGCAGTCTGCCGCCAGCGGTTCCACATCTGCAGGGTGCGGCCTACGAACTGGTAGCCGCCTGGCCCCTCCATACCGTAAACACACATATAGGCACCGCCGATACCCACAGCGTTTTCCGGGGTCCAAGTGCGCGCTGGATTGTATTTGGTGGTGACCAGGCGGTGACGCGGGTCCAGTGGCGTAGCCACCGGCGCGCCAAGGTACACATCGCCCAGACCCAGCACCAGATAGCTGGCGTCGAACACGATTCGACGTACATCTTCCATGCTGTCCAGACCGTTGATACGGCGTATGAACTCGATGTTGGATGGACACCAGGGGGCTTCTCTGCGTACCCCAGTCATATATTTCTCGATAGCCAACCGGGTGGCGGGATCGTCCCAGGACAGCGGCAAATGCACGATGCGCGTTGGCACTTCCATGAGATCCACGGCAGGCAATTCATCTTCGGCGCCGCGCAACACCGCAAGGAGTTTTGTCAGCGATAACGTGCGATTGTCATAATGGATTTGTAGCGATCTAATGCCTGGGGTGAGGTCGATAACGCCAGGCAAGTTGCGCATACGCAGGTTTTCCATCAGCGCATGGACGCGAAAGCGTAGCTCCAGATCCAGTACCAGCGGTCCGTATTCAACCAGCAGGTGTTTATCGCCGGCTACGCGATAGGCCACTCCCACCGGATGTCGCGGCGTATCATATCGGCCGACGATAGGTGATTCCAATGCCGGTGTTGCGTCCAGCGGCGGGTCCAGAAAAGTGGACAGGTTTTCGAGCGCCGCGTCTTGCGCGCATTCCAGGCGGGTAGCTTCTTCCAGACTAACGGGCACGAAGCGTACGGTATTGCCTGGCCGCAACTGGCCCATCTTCCATAGGTCAGCAGCAACAATCACCGCGGGACAGACAAAGCCACCCAAGCTTGGGCCGTCCGGGCCGAGCAGAATCGGCATGTCACCGGTGAAGTCCACCGCGCCGATGGCGTAGGCATTGTCGTGAATATTCGAAGGATGCAAGCCGGCCTCGCCGCCGTCGCTGCGCGCCCATTGCGGTCGCGGACCAATGAGCCGCACTCCGGTGCGGTTGGAGTTGTAGTGCACCTCCCAGTCGGTGGCGAAGAACATCGCCACGTCAGCGTCTGTAAAAAAATCTGGTGCGCCGTGCGGCCCGTAGCGCACAGCGATTTCCCAATGCTCGTTATAAGCTGGCAAAGCCTGTGGCGCCACGCGTCGCCCAGACTGAGACTGCGGATTGGCACCTAAATGCAGCACATCACCGGTGCGCAGGGTGCGCCCGGCGTGACCACCGAACTGGCCGAGCGTGAAGGTGCCGCGACTGCCCAGATAGAGCGGCGTGTCGAAGCCGCCAGCCACTGCTAAATAGGCACGGCAGCCAGCGCCGCTCAGGCTACCGAACCTAAGTACGCCGCCGGCACGTACCGCATGGCTGCACCACAACGCCAATGGCTGCCCATCGAGTGCGACCGACAGATCGGCACCGGTAACGGCGATGACGCTGTCGGCATTGAATTTGAGGGTAGGTCCGCTCAAGGTAATTTCCAGGGTCACCGCCTCTGGTGGGTTGTCGAGCAGGCGATTGGCCACACGATGGGCGAGTGCATCCATCGGCCCGGATGGTGGCACGCCGACATCCCAATAACCCAGACGCCCCGGCCAATCCTGCAGGCTGGTCTGCACCCCTGGTTCAATCACATCCAGCGTGGGCGCATGGTAGGCCAAAGCACTGAGATAGCGCGTAGTCTGCCGACCTTGCGCAAAGGTTGCGTCGTTGACAATCTGGCGAAGATAACCAAGATTGGTCTCAAAACCATAAATGCGCGTGGTATCCAGCGCCGATCGCATGCGCGCCAGCGCATCGCTACGGTCGCTGCCATGCACGATGAGCTTGGCAAGCATGGGATCGTAATATGCCGTGACTTCGCTACCTGCCTCGACCCAGGTGTCAACCCGGGCATCCGGAGGAAACACCACTTCACTCAATATGCCAGCGGCGGGCTGGAAGTTCTTGCCGGGATCTTCGGCGTAGAGGCGCACCTGAATACTGTGACCACGCGCTGAGTGCACATAGCCAGCAATAGGTGATTCGCCCGCCGCCTGCCGCACCATCCACTCCACCAAATCGACGC
>NZ_JBYCKR010000116.1:0-3716 GCF_057473505.1 Acidithiobacillus sp. TH-A35
AGCGGGATACCGACCAGATCAAGGCGGTCGGCAGATTGGGAATGGTCGCGTGCAGTAATCGTCAGCATAATCAGAACAAAAAGTAGCGTTGGGCAAGTGGTAAGTCTACTGCCGGATCACAAGTCAGCAATTCGCCGTCTGCCCTGACTGCGTAGCTTTGTGGATCCACCTCAATATGTGGCAGGGCATCGTTGTTCTTCATATCCTGCTTGCCAATGGCTCTGGTGTTCTGTACGGGCAGCACGCTACGCTGCAGTCCTAATTGCCCGGCCATGCCGTTTTCCCAGGCAAACTGGGACATAAAGGTAATCGAAGTATTCTGAAGAGCCTTTCCGAACGCTGCAAACATGGGACGTCCGTAAACAGGTTGCGGAGTAGGAATACTTGCATTGGTATCGCCCATCTGTGCCCAGGCAATCATACCACCCTTGAGTACGAGCTCAGGTTTAACCCCAAAAAATGCGGGCCGCCACAATACGAGGTCTGCCAGTTTACCAATCGCAATAGAGCCGAGGTGATCCGCCATACCGTGGGTGAGTGCTGGGTTAATCGTGTACTTCGCGATGTATCGTTTCACCCGCAGGTTATCATGGGTGGCCGGATCCCCCGGAAGGCTGCCGCGCTGCTCTTTCATCTTGTGGGCTGTTTGCCAGGTGCGCAAGATCACTTCCCCTACTCGCCCCATAGCCTGAGAGTCTGAGGCCATCATGGATATGGCGCCCAGATCGTGCAGGATGTCTTCGGCCGCGATGGTCTCACGACGGATACGGGATTCGGCAAAGGCGAGATCCTCAGCGATGCTAGGATCCAGATGGTGACAGACCATGAGCATGTCGAGGTGCTCTTCCACAGTATTCACCGTGTAGGGTCGTGTGGGATTGGTGGAGGATGGTAATACATTAGATTCGCCGCAAACTTTAATGATATCAGGAGCATGCCCTCCTCCGGCACCTTCTGTATGGTAACTATGAATGGTACGACCTTTGAAAGCGTTAATGGTATTTTCGACAAATCCGGCTTCATTAAGCGTGTCTGTGTGTATGGCTACTTGCACGTCGTATGCATCAGCAACAGTCAAACAGCAATCAATAGCGGCTGGGGTAGTGCCCCAATCTTCGTGTAACTTCAAACCGATAGCTCCTGCTTCAATCTGCTCGCGCAAGCCCTCCGGGCGAGAAGAGTTACCTTTACCCAAGAAACCCAGGTTCATGGGAAAGGCCTCGGCAGAAAGCAGCATTTGTTGCAAATACCACGGTCCGGGCGTACAGGTCGTCGCATTGGTGCCCGCGGCAGGGCCGGTACCACCGCCAATCATGGTGGTAATGCCTGACGCCAGCGCCGTTTCTATCAGTTGCGGGCAAATAAAGTGTATGTGTGAATCAACACCGCCGGCAGTAAGCACCATTCCCTCACCGGCAATGATTTCGGTGCCGGGTCCGATGATGATAGTCACACCCTCCTGCGTATCGGGATTACCTGCTTTACCAATGGCAGCAATACGCCCCAACCGTATGCCGACATCCGCCTTGATGATGCCCCACCAGTCAATAATAACCGCATTGGTGATGACGAGGTCCATGGCACCATCCGCATGGGTGATCGGAGATTGTCCCATGCCGTCACGAATGACCTTCCCGCCGCCAAATTTAACTTCATCGCCATAATGGGTCAGATCCCGTTCGATCTGAATTAGGAGCTGCGTGTCAGCCAGCCGCATGCGGTCTCCTGTAGTGGGGCCGTAATGCTCGGCATACGCACGTCTATCCATTTGCGCCATAGTTTTATGCTTCCTTCAGCAGACCGTTCACGAATCCGTTAAAACCAAAAACCTGACGAAGCCCGCCATAGGGGATCAACGTCACCGCCCGCTCGTCACCAGGTTCGAAACGAATAGCCGTTCCCGCAGGGATGTCCAGCCGCATTCCGTATGCTACTTCCCGATTAAAAGTAAGGGCAGCGTTGGCCTCGTAAAAATGGTAATGGGAACCCACCTGTATCGGCCGGTCACCGACGTTGGTAACCTGCATAGCAACGCGCGGGCGTCCAACGTTCAGTTCAATCGCACCATCTGCACTGATAATTTCACCGGGAATCATTTCAAATCACTCCTTTCCAATGCGGCTAGCGGATAGGCAGATGAACAGTCACTAGTTTGGTTCCATCCGGAAAGGTAGCTTCTACCTGTACTTCAGCAATCATCTCTGGCACCCCGTCCATAACCTCTTCACGTTTCAGTACTTGGCTCCCTTCGCTCATCAACTGACTGACAGACTTGCCGTCTCGGGCGCCCTCCAGAATCGCTGCAGAAATATAGGCAACGGCTTCGGGATAATTGAGCTTGAGACCGCGTTCTTTACGCCGTTCAGCCAGTAAAGCGGCTGTAAAAATCAATAACTTGTCTTTTTCCTGCGGGGTAAGATGCATAAAATCCTCTTATTCAGGTGCTCCAGACACGCGGTGAGCAGGCCGGTCGATGCAAAAATTGTCGGCGCACGATATCCCAGATGGCCACGAACCACGCTCGTGCGTTAGCCGTAGACGGTCCCCGGTAACGCGCTGTCATTCCACATTCGAGTCGAGTCACACCCGCGTCACCTTCCCAGTCCCGAGATCGCCACCATAACCTGCACGCCTCAACGAGCTCCCGATCAACCGGCGCACCTACCCAAGCCAGCGTGGCCATAACGGCATTCCCATTCAACCCAAAAGGCGAGTCCAGAAGTCCGCTACCTCCGTCTAATCGCTGCCGGTCTATCCAGAGTGGGCGACCTTTCCGCCATACCTCTGTCGTTGATTTCCAGCAACCCCGCGAAAACCTCTCACCAGAGGCACTTCGCCCAAAACGGGTAATTTCCCAGCCTAGCCAGAAGCCTTTTGCATCCAGCTCGATCCGCGACTGCTGATGCCAATATGCACCATCAAAAAGTATGGTCTCCTGTGGTAGCCATTCCAGACAAGCATCAGTACCCACCGTAATTTCCATACTCTGGTATGCATTTGTGGTACTACGATACACCTTGGTTGCTCCGGGACTGGTGAGCAACACGTGGGTATCTTCGGCGAGATCAACATGGATATGTAATTGATCGTCATTGGCCACCCCGCCCGGGGGATGGAGAATGATCCCATGACAAACCTCCGGACCTTCTGGATACAATGGCCGTTGAAAGGCCAAGGGCAAGACCGCCTCTTGTCGCTTTAACATGGTGTTGCCTTGTCTAGCCACGAAGGACAGCGAAAGATTCCCTTCCCAAGAGCACAACTTATTTTTTCACCTCGCTAAAATATATTGCGTCCACTCCGAAGTGTCGTAGGGCACAATATAAAGAAATCGTCTACCATAATTTTCTATGAAACCATCCAGAAAATTGGGCGGCTATGCCGCCCGAAGCACTTCTTAGGGAGTCACTCACAGCCATGGAGTCCATCACTAACGCCATGACTAGAAGATAATAGCAAATACCGCGCCACAACTTGCGGGCTAGTGTTTTCAGGCGACGTTCGCCAGCACGGAGATATCGGCCAAATGATCATTTTTGTGTGTTATCATTCTAATTCTATTTAACATGCTAGACTGCGAGAATATCCTCGTAAGGACTTTTTCAACGAACAACAGAGTCAGACGCACGAAGCGGCAACTTCTGCCGATCTGGGAAAGCCATACCATATGCGCACCGATATGGTGCACACTCGCGAAAAAAACTGCTTTCCGCTTT